>NZ_JBFABB010000151.1:0-13897 GCF_040640035.1 Micromonospora sp. NPDC023633
CGCCGCGGGGCCCCCCGGCCCCCGCCCCCGGGGGGTCCTGGGGTCCCGCCGCTTACACAAGCGCCCCGCCCGGGGGGGGGGCCCCCCCCACCACCCTAGGCGAAACGATCGACGCCGGTGATCCCGCGAAGGGCTCACCGCAGCCGGCGCCGGACGGCCGCGGCGACCGGTCCGGGCAACTCCCCGACGGCCCGCGCCACCCGCCCGAGGTCGGGCAGCCAGCCGCCGCGCACCGACGCGGCGGCGGTCGGATCCGGCGCGAACACCACGCCGTCGTGCGGCGCGACCGGGCGGTCGGTCAGCCCGAGCAGCCGCATCAACGGCCCGACGAGGGCGTCGTAGACGCCGGGGAACACGGTGAAGCCGACCCGCATGACCGTGTTGACCCGGCCCACCGACACCTCCCGGCGGGGCTTGTCGGCGCAGTCCACGATGGCCCGCGCCACCCGCTCCGGCGTGGTGACCGGCAGCGGGGGCCGGCCGATCCGGCCGAGGTAGTTCGCGGCCCGCTGGTAGACCGGGGTGTCCACACTGCCCGGGTTGACGATGCAGACGTGCACGCCCGGGGTCTCCCGGGCCTCCTGCTGCAACGTGCGGGTCAGCCCCTGCAACCCCCACTTGCTCGCCACGTAGCCGCTCATGTACGGCGCCGTGATGTGCCCCAGCACCGACCCGGTGAGGATCAGCGTCCCCCCGCCGTCCGCCCGGAAGCGGCGCAGCGCCACCCGGGCCACCGCGGCGGCGGCGAGCAGGTCGGTGCGTACCACCTGCTCGAAGACCCGCTCCGGGGTCTCCTCGAACCGGCCGTACGCCATCACCGCCGCCGTGTGCACCCAGACGTCGAGGCTGCCGAACCGGTCGAGGGTCGCGTCGGCGAGCGCCGCCAGCGCGCCGTCGGCGGTGACGTCGGTCGGCACCTGGAGCACCTGCGCGCCCGCGGCCCGGCACTCGTCGCGAACCGTGGCGAGGGCGACGGGGGAGCGGGCGGCGAGCACCAGGCGGTCTCCGCGTTCCGCGAAGGCCCGGGCCGCCGCCCGGCCGATCCCGCTGGTCGCGCCGGTCAGGACCACCGTCCGGGTCACGGCGCGAGCACGACCTTGACGCAGCCGTCCTCCTTCTTCTGGAACATCTCGTACGCCTGCGGCGCCTGCGTCAGCGGCATCCGGTGGGTACGCAGGCCCGCCACTCCCAGCGGGTCGTCGTCGCCGGAGAGCAGCGGGATGATCTCGTCGGTCCACCGGCGCACGTGGCACTGCCCCATCCGCAGCTGGACGCCCCGGTCGAACATCTCCATCAGGGGCATCGGGTCGACCTCGCCGCCGTAGACGCCGGAGACGGAGACGGTGCCGCCCCGGCGGACGGCCTTGAGCGCGGCCTTGAGCACGACCAGCCGGTCGACGCCCACCTTGTCGGTCATGGTCTGGGCGAGCTTGTCGGGCAGCAGCCCGGCGGCGGTCTGGGCGAGCTTGCCGAGGGGCGCGCCGTGGGCCTCCATGCCCACCGCGTCGATGACCGCGTCGGGGCCGCGCCCGTCGACGAGATCGATCAGCGCGCCGGGCACGTCGTCCAGCTCGCTGACGTCGAGCACCTCGATGCCGTGCCGGCGGGCCATCGCCAACCGCTCCGGCACCAGGTCGAGCCCGATGACCCGGTCCGCGCCGAGGTGCCGGCCGATGCGGGCGCAGAACTGGCCGACCGGCCCGAGCCCGAAGACGGCGAGGGTGCCGCCGCGCGGGGTGTCGGCGTACTTCACCGCCTGCCAGGCGGTCGGCAGGATGTCGGACAGGTAGAGCCAACGCTCGTCGGGCCCGCTGTCGGGAACCTTGATCGGGCCGAACTGGGCGTGCGGCACCCGCAGGTACTCCGCCTGCCCTCCGGGCACCGAGCCGTAGAGCGAGGTGTAGCCGAACAGCGCGGCGCCCTTGCCCTCGGCGGTGACCTGGGTGGTCTCGCACTGCGCGTACAGCTGCCGGTCGCACATCCAGCAGGAGCCGCAGGAGATGTTGAACGGCACCACCACCCGGTCGCCCGGCTTGAGCCGGGTCACCCCCGGGCCCACCTCCTCGACGATGCCCATGGGCTCGTGGCCGAGGATGTCGCCGGGCTTCAGGTACGGCCCGAGCACCTCGTACAGGTGCAGGTCGGAGCCGCAGATCGCGGTCGAGGTGATCCGGACGACGGCGTCCGTCGGCTCCTCGATCCGGGGATCGGGCACCTCTTCGACCCGTACGTCCCGCTTGCCCTGCCAGGTCAGTGCCTTCATGTCCCGTCGTCCCTCCTCGTGCCGTCCCCGGGAGTGCTACCCGCCCCTGCCGAGTTGAACCGGCGGCCCACCCCGGCGGCCGGGCTCCCGTCGCCCCTCTCCGCGCAGCGCTGCGGCCCGTGGATCCGCCCGGGCGGGACGGCTGTGCCGGGTGGGCGCTGTCGAGCTGCCCCGTGGGGCGGGGCACTCCCTGGCGTGGGGTCAGGCGGAGTCTCCGCTGGCGAGTTGCCTGGCCGGACGGGCAGAGAGGACGGGCCGCCGGCCAGGCGGCCGGTCTCACGGACGGGGCAGCTCGACAGCGACCGTCGAGGGACCCCGATCCGCCACGGTCGCGATGGTGGAACGGAAGGGGCCGCACCCCCGCGCCGACGGGCCTCGGCATGGGCGAGCCGGATCGCCACGTGTCGGCCGACGCCGGCGAGGACCGGGCCCGCGTGCGGAAAGCGGGCGGGCCGCCGCACCCGCAGGGGTACGGCGACCCGCCCGGCCGCTCGTCAGGAACGGGATGTCGTCAGGAACCGGATGTCGTCAGGAACCGGGGGTGTTGTCGCCCCGCTTCGAGGTGGCCATCAGGAAGTCGCGGTTGAGCCGGCCGATGGTGTTCAGCGGGATGCCCTTGGGGCAGACCACGGTGCACTCACCGGCGTTGGTGCAGCCGCCGAAGCCGGCCTCGTCGTGCGCGTCGACCATGCCGATCACCCGGGTGTAGCGCTCCGGCTGGCCCTGCGGCAGCAGCGAGAGCTGGGTGACCTTCGCGGCGGTGAAGAGCATGGCGGAGCCGTTCGGGCAGGCCGCCACGCAGGCGCCGCAGCCGATGCACTCCGCCGCCTCGAAGGCGGCGTCCGCGTTGGCCTTGGCGACCGGGGTCGAGTGCGCCTCGGGGGCGCTGCCGGTCGGCGCGGTGATGTAGCCGCCGGCCGCGATGATCTTGTCGAAGGCGCCCCGGTTGACCACCAGGTCCTTGATGACCGGGAAGGCGCGGGCCCGCCACGGCTCGATGTCGATCGTGTCGCCGTCGGAGAACTGCCGCATGTGCAGCTGGCAGGCGGTGGTGCCGCGCTGCGGCCCGTGCGCGTCGCCGTTGATCATCAGGCCGCACATGCCGCAGATGCCCTCGCGGCAGTCGTGGTCGAACGCCACCGGCTCCTCGCCGGCGAGGATCAGCCGCTCGTTGAGTACGTCGAGCATCTCCAGGAAGGACATGTCCGGGGAGACGTCGTCGACCTTGTAGGTCACCATCCGACCCTTGTCCTCGGGGCCGGACTGGCGCCAGATGCGCAGGGTCAGGTTCACTTGTAGCTCCGCTGCGTGGGGTGGACGTATTCGAAGTTCAGGTCTTCCTTGTGTAGCACCGAGGGCTCGCCGGTGGCGGTGAACTCCCAGGCCGCCACGTACGCGAAGCGGTCGTCGTCGCGCTCCGCCTCACCGTCTGGCGTCTGGTGCTCGGCCCGGAAGTGACCGCCGCAGGACTCCTCGCGGTGCAGGGCGTCGATACACATCAGCTCCGCCAGCTCGAAGAAGTCGGCCACCCGGCCGGCCTTCTCCAGCGACTGGTTGAGCCCTTCGCCGTTGCCCGGCACCCGGACCCGCTGCCAGAACTGCTCGCGCAGGGCGCGGATCTCGTCGATCGCCTTGCGCAGCCCGGCCTCGCTGCGCTCCATGCCGCAGTGCTCCCACATGATCTGGCCCAGCTCGCGGTGGAACGAGTCCACGGTCCGGTCGCCGTTGACGGCCAGCAGCCGCTGGATCCGGTCCTCGACGTCCGCGCGGGCCTGCACGGCCGCCGGGTGCGTGACGTCGACCTTCTCGAACGGGCCGGACGCCAGGTAGTGGGCGATGGTGTTCGGCAGCACGAAGTAGCCGTCGGCCAGGCCCTGCATCAGCGCCGAGGCGCCGAGCCGGTTCGCGCCGTGGTCGGAGAAGTTCGCCTCGCCGATCACGAAGAGACCCGGGATGGACGACTGGAGGTCGTAGTCGACCCAGAGGCCGCCCATCGTGTAGTGCACGGCGGGGTAGATCCGCATCGGCACCTCGTACGGGTCCTCGCCGGTGATCCGCTCGTACATCTCGAAGAGGTTGCCGTACTTGGCCTCGATGGCCTTGCGGCCGAGCCGGTTGATCGCGTCGGAGAAGTCCAGGTAGACGCCGAGCCCCGTCTGGCCGACGCCGCGTCCCTCGTCGCAGACGTTCTTCGCGGCGCGGGAGGCGATGTCGCGGGGGACCAGGTTGCCGAAGGAGGGGTAGATCCGCTCCAGGTAGTAGTCCCGCTCGTCCTCGCCGATGTCCTTCGGGCTGCGGGTGTCGCCCTTGGCCTTGGGCACCCAGACCCGGCCGTCGTTGCGCAGCGACTCGCTCATCAGGGTCAGCTTCGACTGGTGGTCGCCGGAGACCGGGATGCAGGTCGGGTGGATCTGCGTGTAGCAGGGGTTGGCGAAGTACGCGCCCTTGCGGTGGGCCCGCCAGGTGGCGGTGACGTTGCAGCCCTTGGCGTTGGTGGAGAGGTAGAAGACGTTGCCGTAGCCGCCGGAGGCGAGCACGACCGCGTCCGCGAACTCGGTGGTGATCTCGCCGGTGACCATGTCCCGGACCACGATGCCGCGGGCCTTGCCGTCGACGACGATGAGCTCCAGCATCTCGTGCCGGGCGTTCATCTCCACGTTGCCGAGGCCGATCTGCCGCTCCAGCGCCTGGTACGCGCCGAGCAGCAGCTGCTGGCCCGTCTGGCCCCGGGCGTAGAAGGTGCGCTGCACCTGCGCGCCGCCGAAGGAGCGGGTGTCCAGCAGGCCGCCGTACTCGCGGGCGAACGGGACGCCCTGGGCGACACACTGGTCGATGATGTTGACCGAGACCTCGGCCAGCCGGTGCACGTTCGACTCCCGCGAGCGGAAGTCGCCGCCCTTGACGGTGTCGTAGAAGAGCCGGTGCACCGAGTCGCCGTCGTTGCGGTAGTTCTTGGCGGCGTTGATGCCGCCCTGCGCGGCGATGGAGTGCGCCCGGCGCGGACTGTCCTGGTAGCAGTAGCTCTTGACCCGGTAGCCCTGCTCGCCCAGCGTGGCGGCGGCCGAGCCACCGGCCAGGCCGGTGCCGACCACGATCACGGTCATCTTGCGGCGGTTGGCCGGGTTGACCAGCTTGGCCTCGAAGCGGCGGCGTTCCCAGCGGGTCTCGATCGGGCCGTCGGGAGCCTTGGTGTCGGCGATCGGGTCGCCCTCGGTGTAGAGATCCATGTCAGGACACCAATCCGGTGAGTACGGCGAACGGAACCACCAGGTAGCCGGCGCAGAGCGCGACGGCGAAGACCAGGGCCACGGCCCGGGCCCGCCGCTCGCCGCGCGGGCTCTGCTGGCCGAGGCTGCGCAGCGCGCTGAACAGGCCGTGCCGCAGGTGGAAGCCGAGGGTGACGATCGCCAGGGTGTAGAAGAGCGTCACGTACCAGCGCTCCGGGGCGAAGTCGGCCACCACGTTGGCGTACGGCCGGCCGGGATCGCCGACGGGGTTCAGCGTGCCGGTGGTCAGGTCCAGGAGGTGGTAGATCACGAAGAGCAGGATGATCACGCCACCCCAGCGCATCGTGCGGGCCGCGTAGCTGCCCTGCACCTTCTTGCGGTGCGCGTACTGCACCGGGCGGGCGGCGCGGGCGCGCACGGCGAGGGTGGTCGCGGCCCAGATGTGGCCGAGCACCGACGCCAGCAGGGCGATCCGCAGGATCCACAGGAACCACACGCCGGGCAGCAGCGGGGCGCCGATCTCGCGCAGCCAGTGCGCGTAGTGGTCGAACGAGGTCGCCCCCGTGAAGATCTTCAGGTTGCCGAGCATGTGCGCGATCAGGAACAGCACCAGGATGATGCCCGTCACCGCCATGACGGCCTTCAGGCCGACGCTGGAGCGGATGGGCGACCGAGTTCTCGTGACTACCACGCGATCGACGCTAGGAGCACTTGATTCAGTCGTCCAATGCATCGACCTCTCAGTCTTGATAGCTATAGGCTATGTAGATGCAGCTCCATCAGCTGAAGTACTTCGTGGCCGTGGCGGAAGTGCGACATTTCACCCAAGCCGCCGACATCGTCGGCATCACCCAGCCGTCCTTGAGTAAGCAAATTCACGCCCTCGAGGACGGCCTCGGCGCCCCGTTGTTCGAGCGGGTAAGAGGCAACATCGCCCTCACCGCGGCCGGTGAGGTGCTGCTGCCGCTCGCCAAGCGGATCCTGGCCGACGTCGACACCGCGACCCGCGAGGTGCAGGAACTGGTCGGCCTGCGGCGCGGCCGGGTCCGGCTCGGCGCCACCCCCAGCCTCGCCACCTCGCTCGCCCCGCCGGTGCTGCGCCGGTTCCGCGACGCCCACCCCACCATCGACCTGCGGGTGGAGGAGAGCGGCTCGCAGGACCTGGTCCGCGGCCTGCTCCGCGGCGACCTCGACCTGGCCCTGATCATCATGCCGGCCCAGGGCACCGACCCCGGGCTGCGCGCCGACCCCATCCTGCGGGAGAGCCTGGTGGTCGCCTCGGTCGAGGAGCTTTCGGTGGCCCCGGAGACCGGCCAGCTGCGCGTCACCGACCTGCGCGACCAGCCGATGGTGATGTTCCGGGAGGGCTACGACCTGCGCGACGCCACCATCCAGGCCTGCCGGGAGGCCGGCTTCGAGCCGACCATCGCCGTCGACGGCGGCGAGATGGACGCGGTGCTGAGCTTCGTCGAGGCCGGGCTGGGCGTCGCGCTGGTCCCCGGCATCGTGGTGGCCCGCCGGCCGGGCGTACGCGTCACCCGGCTGGCCCCGCCCGGCGTCCGGCGGACCATCGCGGTCGCCCGGCGCCGCGACGTCGTGCCCACCCACGCCGGCCGGGAGCTGCGCCGGATACTGCTGGAGTACGTCCGCGACGCCACCACCGACGGGGACCTGCCGCCGGGCGTCGAGCCGCTCTGAGGCCGCCGGCGGGCCCGCGCGGTCCCACGCCGCCCCGCGCCAGGCGCGCACGACGGAAGACGACCGGCCCCCGCCGGCGCGCCTACGCTGCCCACATGGCAGCAGGCAGCGCCGTGGTGATCGGCGCCAGCATGGGCGGCCTGCTGACCGCCCGCGCACTCACCGAAGCGTACGAGCAGGTCACCGTCGTGGACCGGGACCTGCTGCCCGAGCGGGCGGACAGCCGCCGGGGCGTACCGCAGGGGCGGCAGTTGCACGTCCTGCTGACCCGGGGCCGGCAGGCGTTCGAGGAACTGCTGCCCGGGATCTCGGCGGAGCTGACCGCGCGCGGCGTGCCCACGGTCGACCTGCACGAGCAGGTCCACTGGTACAACAACGGCCACCGGATGCGGCGCGCGCCCTCCCCGCTGGTCGCCCTCGGGGTCAGCCGGCCGCTGCTGGAACAGGTCGTCCGGGAGCGGGTGGCCGCCCTGCCCGGGGTGCGGATCGTGTCGGGCTGCGAGGCGGAGGGCCTCACCACCACCGCCGACCGGGCGCGGGTCACCGGCGTGCGGCTGCGCCCCCGCGACGGGGAGCCGACCACCGTCGCGGCCGACCTCGTCGTCGACGCCGGCGGCCGGGGCACCCGCAGCCCGGTGTGGCTGGCCGAGCTGGGCTACCGGCCGGCGCCGGAGGACCGGGTCAAGGTCGGCGTCACCTACCTCACCCGCACCTACCGGCGGGAGCCGCACCACCTGGAGGGGCTGCTCGGGGCGCTCACCAACGCCGTGCCCGGCCAGCCCCGGGGCGGCATCGTCGCCGTGCAGGAGCAGGGCCGGTTCGCGGTGGCGCTCAGCGGCATGCTGGGCGAGGAGCCGCCGGCCGACGACGAGGGGATGGCCGCCTTCGCCGAGACCCTCGCCGCCCCGCAGATCGCCGACCTGCTGCGTACGGCGCGGCCCGAGAGCCCACCGGCGACGATGAAGTTCCCGGCCAGCGTGCGGCGGCGATACGAGCGGCTGCGTCGCTTCCCGGCCGGCTACCTGGTGGTGGCCGACGCCGTGTGCAGCTTCAACCCGGTCTACGGGCAGGGCATGACGGTGGCCGCGCTGGAGGCGCTGCTGCTGCGCCGACTGCTCCGGCGGTCGTCCGACCGGCTCGCCCGGCGGTTCTTCCGGGGCGCGGCCCGGCTGATCGACGGGCCGTGGTCCATCGCGGTCGGCACCGACCTGCGCTTCCCCGAGGTGCCCGGTCGGCGCTCGCCGCGGGTGCGCCTGGTCAACGCGTACGTGGGCCGGCTGCACGCGGCGGCGACCCGGGACCCGGCGCTGGGCGCGGCGTTCCTGCGGGTGGTGAACCTCGTCGACCCGCCGACGCGGCTGCTCTCCCCGCCGGTGCTGCTCCGGGTGCTGCGCGGGTCCGCGGCAACGCCCTGACCCGCGCAGCGGCGCCCGGCCGGCGCGGGCAGGTCGCCCTACCTGCCCTCGGCCTCGTCCATCGCCCGGTAGATGCGCTGCTCCGACACCGGGTACGGGGTGCCCAGCGCCTGGGCGAAGACGTTCACCCGCAGCTCCTCGATCATCCAACGGATCTGCCGGACGGCCGTCGACTGCCGGCGGCTCGGCGGCAGCGCGGCGAGCATCTCCTGGTACTCCTTCTGCACCACCGCGACCCGGTCCTGCTGCTGCTTGTCGCGCTGCGGGTTGCCCGGCAGCCGGTCCAGCCGCCGCTCGATCGCGGTGAGGTAGCGCAGCAGGTCGGGCAGGCGCGCGTACCCGGTCTCCGTGACGAACCCCTTGTGCACCAGGCCGTTGAGCTGGGCCCGGATGTCGGCCAGCGCGGCCACCACCGCCAGGTTCCTCGTGGCGCCGAGCCGCTGCTGGACGGCGTACGCGGCGGCGAGCACCCGGCGGACGCGGTCCATCACCTCGACCACGACGTCTACCAGGTCGGCCCGGACCCTGTCCCGCAGGGCGGCGAAGCCCTCGGCGTCCCAGGCCGGGCCGCCCGCGTCGCCGATCAGCTTGTCGATCGCCGCCCCGGCCGCGTCGGAGATCAGCTCCTGCACGCCGCCGTGCGGGTTGCGGCTCAGCGCCAGCTTCGCCTCGTTGCTCAGCCGCCCCTGGAGGAACTTCGCCGGCGACGGCACGGTCAGCCGCAGCAGCCGCCGCGTGCCCGCCCAGTGGGCGGCCTCCTGCTCGGCCGGCGAGTCGAAGACCTTCACCCCGACCGTGTCGCCCTCGTCGACCAGGGCCGGGTACGCGGTCACGGCGTAGCCGGCGCGGACCTGCTCGATGGTGCGCGGCAGCGTGCCGATGCTCCACTCGCGCAGCCCGCTGCGGGCCACGTCCGGCGCGGCGGCGGCCACGACCTGGCGTACCTCCGCCTTGAGCTGGCGTTGCAGGGCCGGCAGGTCCTTGCCCTCGGCGACCGGCTTGTTCTCCTCGTCGAGCACCCGGAAGCGGACCCGCAGGTGCGGCGGCAGCTTCTCCGGCTCCCACGCGTCGCGGGGCACGGTGACGCCGGTCATCCGGCGCAGCTGCCGGGTCAGCGCGTCCAGCAGCGGCTCCTCGCCGGCGGGCATCGCGGCGAGCGCCGCGCGGGCGTAGTCCGGCACCGGGACGAAGTTGCGGCGCACCGCCTTGGGCAGCGAGCGGATGAGCGCGACGACGAGTTCCTCGCGCAGCCCGGGCACCTGCCAGTCGAAGCTCTCCGCCGGCACCTGGTTGAGCAGGGGCAGCGGGATGTCGACGGTCACGCCGTCGGTCGGGGTGCCCGGCTCGAACCGGTAGGTCAGCGGCAGGGTCACCCCGTCGGCGGACCACTCGTCGGGATAGTCGGCCTCGTCCACGCCGACCCGGCCGGCGTTGACCAGCAGCTCCCGGGTGAAGGTGAGCAGGTCGGGCTGCTCCCGGCGGGTCTTCTTCCACCAGGCGTCGAAGTGCCGCCCGGAGACCACGTCGGCCGGGACGCGCGCGTCGTAGAAGTCGAAGACGGTCTGGTCGTCGACGAGGATGTCGCGGCGGCGGGCCCGGTGCTCCAGCTCCTCGATCTCGGCCAGCAGCCGCTGGTTGTCGGCCCAGAACCCGTGGTGGGTCTGCCAGTCGCCCTCGACGAGGGCGTGCCGGATGAACAGCTCCCGGGACAGCGCCGGGTCGATCCGGCCGAAGTTGACCTTCCGCGAGGTGACCAGCGGGACGCCGTAGAGGGTCACCTTCTCGTAGGCCATCACGGCCGCCTGTTTCTTCTCCCAGTGCGGCTCGCTGTAGCTGCGCTTGACCAGGTGCGCCGCCAGCGGCTCGACCCACTCGGGCTCGACCCGGCCGGCCACCCGGCCCCAGAGGCGGGAGGTCTCCACCAGCTCGGCCGCCATCACCCAGCGCGGCGGCTTCCTGAACAGCGCCGAGCCCGGGAAGAGCGCGAACTTCGCGCCCCGGGCGCCCAGGTACTCGTGCTTCTGCGCGTCCTTGAGCCCGACGTGGGACAGCAGTCCGGCCAGCAGCGACTGGTGCACCTTCGGGGTGTCGATTTCCTCCGGCAGGTCCGCGCCGCCCCGGCGCCGACCGCCGCCGTCGCCCTCCCGCGCCGGTCGCCCTTCTTCGGGGGTGCGCAGCACCTGGCGCAACTGGCTGACGATGTCCTGCCACTCGCGTACCCGCAGGTAGTTGAGGTACTCGGCCTTGCACATCCGGCGGAACGCGCTGGAGGAGAGCTCGCGCTGCTGCTCGCGCAGGTGCCGCCACAGGTTGAGCAGCGACACGAAGTCCGACTCGCGGTCGGTGAACCGGGCGTGCGCCTGGTCGGCCTGGGCCTGCCTCTCGGCGGGCCGCTCGCGCGGGTCCTGGATCGACAGCGCGGCGGCGATCACCATCACCTCGGTGGCGCAGCCGTTGCGCTCGCCCTCGACGACCATCCGGGCCAGCCGCGGGTCGACGGGGAGCTGGGCCAGCCGCCGGCCCAGCGGGGTGAGCCGCTTCGCCGGGTCGGCCTCGGCCGGGTCCAGCGCGCCGAGCTCGTGCAGCAGGTTGACGCCGTCGGCGACGTTGCGCCGGTCCGGCGGGTCGATGAACGGGAACGCGGCGATGTCGCCGAGCCCGATGGAGGTCATCTGGAGGATGACCGAGGCGAGGTTGGTGCGCAGGATCTCCGGGTCGGTGAACTCCGGGCGGGACAGGAAGTCCTGCTCGTCGTAGAGGCGGATGCAGATGCCGTCCGAGGTGCGCCCGCAACGCCCCTTGCGCTGGTTGGCCGACGCCTGCGAGACCGGCTCGATCGGCAGCCGCTGCACCTTGAGCCGGCTGCTGTAGCGGGAGATGCGGGCCGTGCCCGGGTCCACCACGTACTTGATGCCGGGCACGGTGAGCGAGGTCTCCGCGACGTTGGTCGCGAGCACCACCCGGCGCCCGGCGTGCGGGGCGAAGACCCGGTGCTGCTCGGCGGTGGAGAGCCGGGCGTACAGCGGCAGGATCTCGGTGCCGCGCAGCGCCGGCTTCTTCTCCACCAGCTTGGCCAGCGCGTCCGCGGTGTCGCGGATCTCCCGCTCGCCGCTGAGGAAGACCAGGACGTCGCCGGGCCCCTCGGCGGCCAGTTCCTCGACGGCGTCGCCGATGGCCTGGACCTGGTCCCGGACGTTCTCCTCGTCCTCCCCGTCGTCCTCGCCCTCGGCCACCTCGACCAGGGGCCGGTAGCGCACCTCGACCGGGTACGTGCGACCGGAGACCTCGACCACGGGCGCCGGGACGCCGTCGGGCTCCTCGGCGGTGGGCGGCCCCGCGAAGTGCCGGGCGAACCGCTCGGTCTCGATGGTCGCCGAGGTGATGATCACCTTGAGGTCGGGGCGGCGGGGGAGGAGCTGACGCAGGTAGCCGAGGATGAAGTCGATGTTCAGGCTGCGCTCGTGCGCCTCGTCGATGATCAGCGTGTCGTACTGGCGCAGCATCCGGTCGGTCTGCAGCTCGGCGAGCAGGATGCCGTCGGTCATCAGCTTGACCAGGCTGCGGTCGCTCACCTGGTCGCTGAAGCGCACCTTGTAGCCGACCACGTCGCCCAGCTCGGTGCCGAGCTCCTCGGCGATCCGGTCCGCCACCGTACGCGCGGCCAGCCGGCGCGGCTGGGTGTGCCCGATCAGGCCGGTGATCCCGCGCCCCAGCTCCAGGCAGATCTTCGGCAGCTGGGTGGTCTTTCCGGAGCCGGTCTCGCCGGCCACGATCACCACCTGGTGGTCGCGGATCGCGGCGGCGATGTCGTCCTTGCGTTCGCTCACCGGCAGCTGGGCCGGATAGGTGACCACCGGCACGGCGGCGCGCCGGTTCTCGAGCACCGCCTCGGCCCGCGCCACGTCGGCGGCGATCTCGCCGAGCGCCGACTCCCGGCGCTCCGGATCGCGCAGCCTGCGTACCCCGTCCAGCCGCCGTTGCAGGCGGCGCTGGTCGCGGAACATGAGGGGACGGAGGCGGCGGTGCAGCTCGCGGACGGGGTCGGTCGCGGCGGGTGCGGCTGGATTCTGCATGTCGTCGCCAAGGATAGGCAGCCGACGGCCGGACCGCCCCCGGGTTACCGCCGCGCCGCCTCCGCCCGCCCCGGTTGCGCGCCCGCCGACGGCTGTGGTCAGGGCGAGCGCGCGGGCGGTCCACCGGTCTAGAGTGGGGCGTCGACCGACCTGGCCACGGGGGACTGGATGACGATGCGCGACACCGACCGGGCCCTGGTGCAGGCCGCCACGGCGGTCGCCAAGCTGCGCTGCCGCAGCGAGAACCACACGGTCGCCGCCGCCGCGCGGACCACCGACGGCCGGGTCTTCACCGGGGTCAACGTCTACCACTTCACCGGCGGCCCCTGCGCCGAGGTGGTCGCGGTCGGAGCCGCCGCCACCCAGGGCGTCACCGAGCTGGAGACGATCGTCGCCGTGGGCGACCGAGGGCGCGGGGTGATCCCGCCCTGCGGGCGCTGCCGGCAGGTGCTGCGCGACTACTTCCCCACGGTCCGGGTCATCGTCGGGCCGATGGACGCGCTGCGGGTGGTGCACGTGGCCGA
This sequence comes from Micromonospora sp. NPDC023633, assembly GCF_040640035.1. Classification (NCBI taxonomy): domain Bacteria; kingdom Bacillati; phylum Actinomycetota; class Actinomycetes; order Micromonosporales; family Micromonosporaceae; genus Micromonospora; species Micromonospora sp. NPDC023633. The sequence continues at coordinate 13,201 of NZ_JBFABB010000151.1, forward strand.
GCTGCTGCCGGAGACGTACGTCTGGGCCGACCAGCAGCTCGACGGGCCGGCGGTCCCGCTGCCCGCGCCGCGACCGGCCGACTGACGCCCCGCCCCACCGGTCCGGCCCGTCAGTCGCCGGCGGCGGCCTCCAGGATCGACCGGGGCATCGGCACGTTCTCGAAGCGCACGTTGCCCTCCGGCACCATCCAGCTCATCACCTGCACGCTCAGCCGCCCGGCCCGCACGGCCGGGTCGTTCCGGTACAGCTCGCGGGCCTCCTGCGGGGAGACGGAGAGCACGACGAACCCGCGCACCCGCTCGTCGTCGGCGTCGACGAACGGGCCCGCGGCCAGGACGAGCCCCTGCTCCACCAGCCCCGCCTGGTGGGCCAGGTGGGCGTCCTGCAACCGGTCGGCCGCGTTCAGCGGCAGTTCCGGCGCGTCCGACGGCCGGACCAAAAGCACCACGGTGTGCTGGTCGAATCGCATGCCCCACACCCTAGGCCGGCCGGGGCCGCGCGCCGCCCGGATCCGGCGCTGTCCGCCCTGGTCAGCACCGCCCGGATCGACAACCGCGAGTTAGGCCCGGCCAGGGCGTTCCGCTAAGGTAAGGCGAACCTAAGCCCGAACGTGCAGGAGCCTCGTGACCACCCTCGCCACCCGACCGGCGCCGGCCGGCACCCGGCCCCGGGCGCGCGGTGGCCGGCGGCTCGCGG
>NZ_JBFABB010000152.1:0-13761 GCF_040640035.1 Micromonospora sp. NPDC023633
CGCTGCTCGACCTACTCGGGACGGTGTGGCCGGCGCTGCTCGCTGCCCTCGTGACCATGGGGGCACTCGCACTGTCAGGGTGGCGGGCCGACCGCGTCGACCAGCACCAGCGCCGCGCCGGCGGACACCGTCGCGCCCTCCGTCGGCCGGGTCGCGGCCGCCCCGGCCGAACTCGAACCCGGGGGCTGCCCGTACGGGCCGACGTCCAGCACGATCTCCGCCGTCGTCTCCGACGACCGTACGGCGGCCGGGAAGCTGAGGGTGAGCTTCCGGTACACCCTGGACGGCCGCACCAGCGAGGTGGCCATGACGTCCGGTGGGCGCGGGTCGTTCCGGGGCGTCCTGGGCGACCTGCCCCGGCCGACGGCCAGCACCCGGATCCCGGTCCAGGTCGTCGCCGTGGACGAGGCCGGCAACGCCTCGCCCGAGGGCTCGCCGGTCCACGTGACCCTGTACCCGTTCTGCACCCCGGGCTGAGCCCGGACACCGGATGCCGACCACGACGACGGAGGGCGGGCCGCCGTGACCCAGCCGAACGACCCCACCGAGGCGCTGCCCACCCACCGGCAGCCGGACGGCGACGCCGCGACCGCCCGCCTCGACGCCCACCAGCCGCAGCCGCCGGCCGAGCCCACCGCGCACCTGCCGTCGCGCGACGCGACCGTGTACCTGGCGGCGACCGAGCCGACCGCGCGTCTGGCCTCGGGTGACGCGACCGTGCATCTGGCGGCCGGGGAGCCGACCACCCACCTCGCGGCCGGGGAGCCGACGGCGCGCCTGGCCCGCGACGAGGCGACCGTGCACCTGGCCCACGGCGGGCCGACGATGCCGCAGCGCACCGTGGGCGGGCGGTCCGGGCCGTGGCCGGTGGCGCAGCCCGCACCGGGGGAGCGGACCACCGCGGCGACGGCCGGGGGAGCCGGGTGGGTGACCGGTACCGGGCCCGGCCCGGGGACGTTCTTCGGCGGCCCCACGGGGGGCTCCGCCGCTGCGCCGGGCGGGGAGGTGCGGTTCGGGCCGGGCGTGCCGACGACCCCGCCGCCGGCGCCCCCGTGGCCCGCCCCGACACCGCCGCAGCGGCGGTCGGCGTGGCGGACGGTGACCTCGGTGCTCTCCACGCTCCTGACCGTCGCGCTGCTCGCCGCCGTCGGCCTCTATCTCTGGCAGCGGATCAGCCCGCTGGAGGTGGCCGGGGTGACCGTGGCGGTTCCCCGGCCGGCGGGCGACCGGTGCGACGTCACCGTCGACGTGGTGGCGACGGTGTCGACCAACGGCCGGGCGGGGGAGCTCCGCTACCAGTGGCTGCGCACCGGCAGCGCGCCCGGAAGCCTGCTGACCGAGCGGGTCGGGCGCGGCCAGCGCACCGTCGAGTTGACGCTGCGCTGGGCCTTCAGCGGCGTGGGCACCACGACCGAGACGGCCACGGTCAACATCACCTCACCGGCCCCGGTGCAGGCCCAGACCCCGGTGTCCTACGACTGCCGGCGGCGCTGACCGGGTGTTTCCCCGATCGCCGCCGGGGGTAGGTCGGGCCGGACGAACCCGGATGCCGTGTGGAGGATTTCCGATGAGAGACAACTTCGGCGACGCGGTGGGGGACGCCCTCCGGTCGGTGATGCTGTTCCTGCCCAAGGCCGTCGCCTTCGTGGCGATCCTGGTGGCCGGCTGGCTGATCGCCAAGGCCGTGCTCAAGATCGTGGACAAGGTGCTGGAGCGGGTCGGCTTCGACCGTGCCGTGGAACGCGGCGGGATCCGTCGGGCCCTGGCCCGCTCCCGGTACGACGCCAGTGACATCGTCGCCAAGCTCGCCTACTACGGGGTGCTGCTGGTGACCCTCCAGCTGGCCTTCGGCATCTGGGGCCCGAACCCGATCTCCGATCTGATCGCGGGCGTGATCGCCTGGCTGCCCCGCGCCTTCGTCGCGATCGTCATCGTCGTGGTCGCCGCGGCCATCGCCAACGCGGTGAAGGACATCATCAGCGGCGCCCTGGGCGGGCTGTCGTACGGCCGGATCCTGGCCACCATCGCCTCCGTGTTCATCCTCGGCCTGGGCGTCATCGCCGCGCTCAACCAGATCGGCGTGGCCACCGCGGTCACCACTCCGGTGCTGGTCGCGGTGCTGGCCACCGTCGGCGGCATCCTCGTCGTCGGGGTGGGCGGCGGGCTGGTCCGTCCCATGCAGAGCCGCTGGGAGTCGTGGCTGAGCCGGGCCGAGCGGGAGTCGCAGCTGATCGCCACGCACGCCCGCGCCTACCAGGCCGGACGCCGCGACAGCGAGGCCCACCTCGCGGCGCGGGCCACGCACGGCGGCCCGGTGGGCGGCGGTGACCCGGACGCCACGCAGGTGGTTCCCGGCCCGCGCGTCGACGCGGACCCGGACGCCACCCAGGTGGTCTCCGGCCCGCGCGTCGACGCCGACCCGACCGTGCCGGTGCCGCGGCAGGGCGACCCGGACGCCACCCAGGTCACCTCGGGTGGCGCCACCGTCCCGGCCCGCGAGGACAGCGAGGCCACCGTGGTCATCCCGCCGCTGGACGGCGAGCAGCGCCGCCGCTGAGCACACCGCCGCCGGGGTGGGATCCGCATCGGATCCCACCCCGGCGTGTGTCCGGCGAAGGGCGTGACCGCCCGGGCCGGTCCGGCTACTATCGCCGACATGACGTGGCGATGTTGATCCACCGCTAGGGGCCACTGCCGTGGGCCGCCGCGGTCGCCGTTCGTCCGGCGTCCGCTTCGTCCCCACAGGAAGGTCCCATGACTGTCCACCCTCCGCGCGTGTCCGACGCGCGCGTCCGCCGGCTGGCGGCCACCCTCTACGGGTACGCGTTCCTCAGCGAACTCGTCCTGCTCTATCCGCTGTACGCGCTGCTGTTCAGCGACACCGGCCTGTCGGTGTGGCAGATCTCGTCGCTGTTCGTGATCTGGTCGGCCGCCAGCATCCTCCTGGAGGTGCCCTCCGGCGCGTTCGCCGACGCGTTCTCCCGGCGGCTGCTGCTCAGCCTCGCGCCGGTGGTCGCCGCCGCCGGTTTCGCCCTCTGGGTGCTCGTGCCCTCGTACCCCGCCTTCGCCGTCGGCTTCGTGCTCTGGGGCGCCGCCGGGGCGCTCGCCTCGGGCGCGCTGGAGGCGCTGGTCTTCACCGAACTCGACCGCCTCGGCGCCGCCGGTCGCTACGCCCGCGTCATCGGCCGGGCGAAGACGGCCGAGACGCTCGCCGTCCTCACCTCGATCCTGCTGGCCGGCCCCGTGTTCGCCGTCGGCGGCTACCCGGCCATCGGTGCGGCGAGCGTGCTGGCCTGTCTGCTCGCCGCCGCCGTCGCCACCCGCTTCCCGGAGCACCGCGGGCCCGCGCCCGCCAAGGCCGCGCCCGACGCGGCACCCGCCGACGCGGTGGCCGAGGCGGGGCCGGACCGGACCGGGCCCGACGACGACGAGGACCTCGGCTGGTGGGCGAGCCTGCGCGCCGGGTTGGCCGAGGTCCGCGCCGACCGGGCCGTCCGCGCGGCGGTGCTGCTGGCCGCGGTCGTCGCGGCGGTCTGGGGCGCCCTGGACGAGTACACCCCGCTGCTGGCCCGCGACACCGGCGTCGGCGAGGCGACCGTGCCGCTGCTACTCCTGCTCACCTGGATCGGGGTGGCCGTGGGTGGTCTGCTGGCCCCGGCGGGGGAGCGGCTGACCGCCCGGGGGTACGCCGGCCTGCTGGCGCTGTCGGCCGTGGCCCTGGCCGCGGGGGCGCTGTCCGCCCGGCCGGCCGGCTTCGCGCTGGTCGCGGTTGCGTTCTGCGGCTTCCAGCTCGCCACCGTGCTCGCCGACGCGCGGTTGCAGGCCCGGATCACCGGGGGCAGCCGGGCCACCGTCACCTCGCTGGCAGGGATGGCCACCGACGTCACGATCATCGCGGTCTACGCCGCGTACGGCCTGCTCGCCACCGGGGCCGGCAACGGGGTCGCGTTCGCGGTGGCCGCGGTGCCGTACCTGATCGTGGCGCTGCTCCTGGCGACCCGCGTCGGCCGGCCGGCCCGCCGCCGGCCGGAGCGGGCGAGCGCCGGGCACACCGGCTGACCAGGGCCCGGCGGCGGTCCGTGCGACCGCCGCCGGGCCCGTCGCCGGTCAGCTCATCGCTCCTCCTCCAGCAACGCCTTGAGCGCGGCCAGCCGGTCGCGCCAGTACGCCTTCAGCTCCGCCGCCTGTGCCGCCCCGGTCAACTTCTCGTGCTGCACGGACACGCGCGACTTTGCCGCGCCGACGGCCGCGAAGCCCACCACGATCCGGGTCGGCCCGTCACCCCAGTCGGCCCGGAACGTCCGCGCCGGGGTGGCCGTGCGGACGCGGACCACCGTGTCGGGCAGCCACCGCTGGCGCAGCGCGTCGTCGGCGAAGGCGTCGAAGAGCCGCTGCACCGGTACGCCGACCGTCCGACTGCCGGCGGCGGAGAAGCCACCCCCGCGCCGCTGCCCGGGCGCGCGCAGGCCGCGCGTCTGCTCGTAGCCGACGGTGACGCTCTGCGCCCACCAGCCCGACACCTCGTGCGTGGCGACCAGCCAGCGGGCGATCTCGGTGTGCGTACGCCCGGTGGCGCCCCAGGCGTCGAGGAGGGCGAACCACTCGTTCCAACCGCGGCCGGTGCGGTCGCGCAGCAGCGCCGCGACGGCGGGACCGTGGGGTGGGGCGGGAGTCGGCGGGTGCGCGGTCAGGCGTCGGCGGTCTCGCCGGTCTGCTCCCAGATCGAGCTCATCTCGTCGAAGGCCTGCTCCATGAGCTGCACCATCGCCCGCCGGGCGCGCTCGCCGTCGCGCCGCTGGATTGCCTGGGCCACCTCGGCGTGCAACTGCAGGGCCTGCTCGTGCGGGTGGTGCGGCATCAGGTGGTGCTGGTGCCGGCCGGTGAGCACCTCCGCGATCAGGTCCTGTAGCCGGACGAACATCTCGTTGCCCGAGGCGACCAGGATCCGGCGGTGGAATTCTATGTCGAGCTGGAGGAAGCGCTCCTCGTCGCCGGCCTTGCCGGCGGCCCACATCTTCGCCGCGAGCCCGACCAGGTCGCTCGCGGCGTCGTGGCCGACCCGGCTGGCGGCCAGCCAGGCGGCGTGCGGCTCGACGGCGGTCCGCAGCTCGGTGATCGAGCGGAGCTGGACGATGCGGCCGGCCGAGGCGAGTCGCCAGCGGATCACCTGCGGATCGAAGACGTTCCAGTCCTCCGACGGCCGGATCATGACCCCGACGCGGCGACGGGTCTCGATGAACCCGATTGAGGCGAGCACGCGCAGCACCTCGCGGACGACCGAGCGGGACACGGCGTAGCGGTCGACCAGGTCGTCGATGTTGAGGACCGACCCGGGTGCGAGTTCGCCGTCGCAGATGGCCGTGCCGAGGCGGTCGAGGACGCGTGCGTGCAGGCCAGCCTCGACAGGGGCGAGCTGGGCGGCCACAGCCCCCGGAGAGGTCGATTCCACGCGACGGAGCATATCAGTTAGGTCTACCCCTTGTATAAATCTGCTTTTTCGGCCTAGCATCCCGATGTTAAGCGGATGTAAACCGCGAGGTGGCGGCCCACCCGTCCGGGCGGCGGCCACGGCCACGGCATAAGGAGAGATGGACGTGAGACGTCGATCAGTTATCGGGTCTTCCCTGGCGATGGTCGTCGCCCTCGGCCTGTCCGCCTGTGGTGGCGGCGGGGACGACGCCGGCGGCTCGAACACCGTTCGCGTGACGCTGGTGAACCACGTCTGGACGGAGAACATCAAGAAGGCGCTGCCGGAGTTCGAGAAGCAGTCGGGCCTGAAGGTGGAGGTCACCCAGCTCGGTGAGGACCAGCTCTCCGACCAGTACAACGTCAAGCTGAACGCCGGGTCCACGGACCTGGACGTGATGATGTACCGGCCGCTGCAGGAGGGGAGGCTGTTCGCCAAGAACAAGTACCTCGCCGACCTGACCGACAAGAGCAAGTCGGACAGCGCGTTCGAGATCGGTGACTTCCAGTCCGGACCGGTGCAGGCGACCACGTACGAGGACAAGGTGGTCGGCGTGCCGATCATCACCGAGCAGGAGGTCCTCTACTACCGCAAGGACCTGCTGGAGAAGTCCGGCTTCACCGCCCCGCCCAAGACCCTCGACGAGCTCAAGGCGCAGGCGGCGAAGGTCGAGGCGGACAACCCGGGCGTCGCGGGCTTCGTGTCCCGCACCGGCAAGGCCGCCGCCGTCACCCAGTTCTCCAGCTTCCTCTACAGCTTCGGCGGCGACTTCGTCGACGGCAGCGGCAAGGCCTCGATCAACAGCGAGCCGGCCAAGCAGGCGTACGCCTACTACGGCGGACTGCTGCGGGAGCACGGCCCGGAGAACATCAGCACCGACATGAGCTGGTCCGAGGCGATGGCGATCTTCACTCAGGGCAAGGCGGCCTTCTACACCGAGGCCAACTCGCTCTACAAGAACGCCACCGACCCGGCCAAGTCGAAGGTCTCCGAGACCGTCGGGTTCGCGGCCTTCCCGGCCGGCCCGGCCGGCTCGAAGCCGTACAACATCCCGTCCTGGGCGCTCGGCGTGAACGAGGCGTCGAAGAACCAGGACAACGCCTGGAAGTTCATCCAGTGGGCGGCCGGCAAGGAGCAGGCGCTGGCGCAGCAGAAGGCCGGCGTGCCCAGCGCCCGTACCTCCGTCTGGAACAACCCGGAGGGCGCGGCGACCTACCCGAAGGACCTCGCCGAGGCCACCACGGTCAGCACCGCCAACGGCGTGGGCCACGACCGGCCGCTGGTCGAGAAGGTCGCCCAGGCGCGGGAGATCGTCGGTCAGCCGATCGTCGACGCGATCACCGGCAAGGACGCGGCCGCCTCGGCGGACGCGGCCAACGAGGCGTTCCAGAAGTTCCTCGACGACGAGGCGAAGTAGCCCGAAGCGCAGGTGGCGGAGCCGACCGGCTCCGCCACCCCGCGTCGGGACGCTGGCCCTGACCCATCCGGAGACCCCATGTCGACCGTCACCACACCAGTCAAAAGATCGCCCGAGGCGCGTCCGGCGTCCCCGGAGACCTCGGCCTGGTCGCGCTGGGCCAACGAGCACCGCAAGTGGCTCTTCGCGGCGCCCGCCATGTTGTTCGTCGCCGTGCTGATCGTCTTCCCGGTGGCGTGGACCGGGTACCTCAGCCTGACCGACGCCGAGGGCTCGGTCCGCGCCGAGAGCGAGTTCATCGGCTTCCAGAACTACCTCGACGTGCTCGGCGACACCGACCGGTTCTGGCCGGCCGTGTGGCGCACCGCGCTCTTCACCGGCGTCGTGCTCTTCTTCGAGGTCGTCCTCGGCATGGCGATCGCCCTGCTGCTGTGGCGGCCGTTCCGCGGTGAGAAGTGGGTCCGGGTCGCGATCCTCCTGCCGCTGGTGGCCACCCCGGTCGCGGTCGGCATGATGTGGCGGCTGATCTTCGATCCCAACATCGGGATGGCGAACCAGGTGCTCGGCTGGGTCGGTATCGGCCCCCAGCCCTGGCTCTCCGGGCAGGGCTCGGCCCTGCCGACGACGATGTTCATCGACATCTGGCAGTGGACGCCGATGGTCGTGCTGATCCTGCTCGCCGGCCTGACGTCGCTCTCCGACGAGCCGCAGGAGGCGGCGCTGATCGACGGCGCCAGCACCTGGCAGCGGTTCCGGCACGTCACCCTGCCGCTGCTGATGCCCACCGTGATCGTCGCGATCCTGCTGCGCGGCATCGACGCCCTGAAGACCTTCGACATCCTCTACGCCACCAAGGGGCGCGGCGGCGGGTCGTTCCACGAGGTGGAGACCCTGAACGTGTACGCCTACGGGCTCAGCTTCGACTACAACGACTACGGCGTCTCATCGACCGTCCTCATCATCTTCTTCCTGATCATCATCGGGGTGATGTGGGCCCTGACCTACCGCAAGAAGGGCATGGACCGATGAAGCTGCGCAGGCCGTACAAGATCTTCCGGGCGGTGGCCCTCGTCCTCGTGGTGCTGTCACTGATCGCGCCGCTGGTCTGGATGGTCGCCGCCTCGTTGAAGACGAACGTCGACATCTACGACACCGAGAAGGCGTTCGTCTTCTCCCCGACGCTGGACAACTACAGCAACGTCCTGCAGCAGGCGAACTACGTCCAGTTCATCGGCAACAGCCTCTGGGTGGCGCTCGCCGCCACGGTGCTGTCGCTCCTGCTCGGCGTGCCCGCCGCGTACTCGATGAGCCGCTTCAACATGAAGAAGTCCGCGCTCGTCGTGCTCATGGCCCGGGTCATCCCCGGCGTCTCGCTGCTGGTGCCCTGGTACTACGTCTTCTCGAACCTGCAGATGGTCGGCGGGTTCACCGTGCTGATCCTCAGCCACATGTTCGTGTCGCTGCCGCTGATCGTCTACATCATGATGGGCTACTTCGACGGCCTGCCGACCGAGCTGGAGGAGGCGGCGCTCGTCGACGGGCTCACCCACATCGGGGCGTTCCGGCGGATCACCCTGCCGCTGTCGGTGCCCGGCATCGCCACCGCCGGCATCCTGTCGTTCATCTTCTCCTGGAACAACTTCATGTTCGCCCTCGTGCTCTCCGGGGCCGACACCAAGACGCTCCCGGTGGCGATCTTCGACTTCGTGGGCTACGCCAGCATCGACTGGGGCGGCCTGATGGCGGCGGCCACCGTGGTCACCCTGCCGATCATGCTGATCGCCCTGTTCGTGCAGAAGTACGTCGTCTCCGGCCTCACCGCCGGCGCCACGAAGGGCTGAGGACACCATGACCACGATCGAACGGGTGGAGACCTTCCTCGTCGCGCCGCGCTGGCTGTTCGTCCGGGTCGAGACGTCCTCCGGGATCGTCGGCTGGGGCGAGGCGACCTGCGAGGGCCGGTCCGAGACCGTCCGCACCGCCGTCGAGCAGCTCAGCGAACTGCTCGTCGGCCGGGACGCGCTGCGGATCGAGGACCACTGGCAGGTCATGACCAAGGGCTCGTTCTACCGGGGCGGGCCGATCCTGGCCAGCGCCGTCGCCGGGCTCGACCAGGCGCTGTGGGACATCGCCGGCAAGCACTTCGGCGCGCCGGTGCACCAGCTGCTCGGCGGTCCGGTCCGGGACCGGATCCGGGTCTACGGCTGGGTCGGCGGCGACGAGCCCAGCGAGGTACGCGACCAGATCGCCGCCGCCGTCGCCACGGGCCTGACCGCCGTGAAGATGAACGCCTCGGGCCGGATGAGCGCCGTCGCGTCCGTCGCCGAGATCGACGGCGTGGTGCAGCGGGTGGCCGCCGCCCGCGAGGTGCTCGGCGACGAGCGGGACGTGGCGGTCGACTTCCACGGCCGGTTCACCCTCGCCACCGCCCGCCGGGTCGCCCCGCTGCTCGAGCCGTACCGGCCGTTCTTCCTGGAGGAGCCGGTGGTGCCGGAGAACTCGCACCTCATCGGCGAGTTCGTCCGCTCCACCACCACGCCGGTGTCGACGGGGGAGCGGCTCTACAACCGGCAGGAGTTCCTGCCGGTGCTCCAGGCCGGCATCGCCGTCGCCCAGCCGGACCTCTCGCACGCCGGCGGCATCACCGAGGTCCGCAAGATCGCCGCGCTGGCCGAGGTGTACGACGTGCAGCTCGCCCCGCACTGCCCGCTCGGGCCGATCGCGCTCGCCGCCTGCCTCCAGGTCGGCTTCGCCACGCCCAACTACCTGATCCAGGAACAGAGCATCGGCATCCACTACAACCTCGGCGCTGAGGTGCTCGACTACTGCCTCGACAAGACCCCGCTGACGTTCGTCGACGGGTACGTCGAGCGGCTCACGGCACCCGGCCTCGGCATCGAGATCGACGAACCCGCCGTACGCGCGGCGGACAAGCGCGGACACGCGTGGCGCAGCCCCACGTGGCGGCACCGCGACGGCTCCTACGCGGAATGGTGATCACATGACCGTCAACCTCACCGCCGACCTCACCGCCGCCCGCATCCTCGCGATCATCCGCGGCACCGACACCGCCGCCGCGATCGCCGCCGGCACCGCGCTGCTCCAGGAGGGCGTACGCGTCGTCGAGGTGGCCCTCACCACGCCGGACGCCGTCCGGGCGATCGAGGCGCTGCGCGCGGCGGCTCCCGCCGGGGCGCTGGTCGGGGCCGGCACGGTGCTCACCACCGCCGACGTCGCGGACGTGGCCGCCGCGGGCGCGCAGTTCGTGGTGACGCCGGCCGTGGTGGAGTCGATCGCCGAGGCGGCGCGCCGCGGCCTCCCGGTCGCCGCCGGGGCGCTCACCCCGACCGAGGCGTACACCGCGGTGCGGATGGGGGCGTCGGCGGTCAAGCTCTTCCCGGCGTCGGTCGGCGGGCCCGCGTACCTCAGAGCGGTGCGCGACCCCTTCCCGGACATCCCGTTCGTCGCGGTCGGCGGCGTCGGCCTGGACGACGTGCCCGGCTACCTCCGCGCCGGCGCGATCGCGGTCGGCCTCGGCGGTCCCCTGGTCGGCGACGCCGCCTCCGGCGGCGACCTGGACGCCCTGCGGGCGCGGGCGCGCACCTACCTCGCCGCCGTGCGGGAGTCGGCCGGATCATGACCGCACCGGACCTGCTCACCGTCGGCGAGGCGCTGGTGTCGCTGCGCTCGGCCGGCCCGCTCGCCGCCGGGGGGCCGCTGACCATGCACCTGGCCGGCGCCGAGTCCAACGTGGCCGTCGCGGTGGCCCGGCTGGGCCACCGCGCCGCCTGGGTCGGCCGGGTCGGCGCGGACGAGTTCGGCGAGTACGTGCTGCGGCAGCTGCGCGCCGAGGGCGTCGCCGTCGACGGCGTGACCCGGGACCCGGACCGGCCGACCGGGCTGATGTTCCTGGAGCGGCGCACCGCCGACCTGACCCGGGTGCGGTACCACCGGGCCGGATCGGCCGGCTCCGCCCTCGACGTCGACGACCTGCGGGCGCCGCTGGCCGCCGGCGCGCGGGTGCTGCACCTGAGCGGGATCACCCCGGCGCTGTCCGACACCGCCCGCGCGGCCACCCGGTGGGCGGCCGAGGCCGCCGTCGCCGCGCGCATCCCGGTCTGCCTCGACGTCAACCACCGCGACCGCCTCTGGTCCCGCGACACCGCCCGCGAGGTGCTCACCCCGCTGGCGGGGCACGCCTCGATCGTCGTCGCCTCCGCCGACGAACTGGACCTCGTCGGCGACCCCGGGGCCGACGAGTCCACCGTCGTGGCGGACCTGCTGCGGCGGGGCGTGGACACGGTCCTGGTCAAGCTGGGCTCCGACGGCGCCCGCGCGCACACCCGCGACGGGGTCCGGCACGCCGAGGCGCTGACCGTGACCGCCGTCGACGCCGTCGGCGCCGGGGACGCGTTCACCGCCGGCTACCTGTCCGGCTGGTTCGACGGGCTCGACCTGGCCGGGCGGCTGCGCCGCGCGGCCACCCTCGGCGCCTTCGCGGTCTCCAGCCCCGGCGACTGGGAAGGGCTGCCGCGCCGCGCCGAACTGTCCCTCCTCGACGGCCACGAGGCCGGAGACGTCCTCCGCTAGCCGCCGAGCACCCCGAAAAGAAAGGCACCCCGTGAAGATCGTCGCCGCTGACGTCATCGTCTCCAGCCCCGACCGCAACTTCGTCACCCTGAAGATCACCACGGAGGACGGCGTCACCGGCCTGGGCGACGGCACCCTCAACGGACGGGAACTCTCGGTCGCCTCGTACCTGCGCGACCACGTCGTGCCGCTGCTGATCGGCCGGAACGCGCACCGCATCGAGGACGCCTGGCAGTTCCTCTACCGCTCGGCGTACTGGCGTCGCGGGCCGGTCACCATGGCCGCCATCGCGGCGGTCGACGTGGCCCTGTGGGACATCAAGGCCAAGGCCGCCGGCATGCCGCTGTACCAGCTGCTGGGCGGGGCGTCGCGCACCGGCATCATGGCCTACGGCCACGCCTCCGGCCGGGACCTGCCGGAGCTGTTCGACTCGATCCGCCGGCACCTCGAACAGGGCTACCGCTCGATCCGGGTGCAGACCTCGGTGCCGGGCATCAACGCCGTCTACGGGGTCGCCACCCAGCCCAGCGCCGACGGCAAGCGGTACGACTACGAGCCGGCGCAGCGCACCCCGCTGCCGGCCGAGGAGGACTGGGACACCCGCTCCTACCTGCGTCACCTGCCCGGCGTGTTCGAGGCGGTCCGCAACGAGTTCGGCCCGGAGCTGCCGCTGCTGCACGACGGCCACCACCGGATGACGCCGATCCAGGCCGCCAAGCTCGGCAAGGCGCTGGAGCCGTACGACCTGTTCTGGCTGGAGGACTGCACCCCGGCGGAGAACCAGGAGGCGCTGCGGCTGGTCCGCCAGCACACCACCACGCCGCTGGCGATCGGCGAGGTCTTCAACACCGTCTGGGACTACCAGACGCTCATCCGCGAGCAGCTCATCGACTACGTCCGCTCCGCCGTCACCCACACCGGCGGCATCACGGCCATGCGCAAGCTGCTCGACTTCGCCGCCCAGTACCAGATCAAGTCCGGCATCCACGGCCCGACCGACATCTCGCCGGTCGGCATGGCCGCCGCCCTGCACCTGGACCTGGCCATCCACAACTTCGGCATCCAGGAGTACATGCAGCACGGGGCGCTCACCAACGAGGTGTTCCGGCAGTCGTTCACCTTCACCGACGGCTACCTGCACCCGGGGGAGCAGCCCGGGCTCGGCGTCGAACTGGACGAGGAGGCCGCCGCGAAGTTCCCGTACGTGCCGGCGTACCTGCCGTTCAACCGCCTCCAGGACGGCACGGTCCATGACTGGTGAGGGCGCGGCCCCGACGCGGCACGTCGTCGTGATGGGGGTGTCCGGGGCCGGCAAGACCACTGTGGCCCTGGGCATCGCCGCCGCGACCGGCCTGACCTTCGCCGAGGCGGACGAGTTCCACACGCCGGAGCACGTGGCGCAGATGCGCGCCGGCGTGCCGCTGGACGACGACGCCCGCCTGCCCTGGCTGCGCGAGCTGGCCGGCTGGATGGCCGCCCGCGCCGCCGAGGGCGTGTCGACGGTGCTGGCCTGCTCGGCGCTGCGGCGGTCCTACCGCGACGTGCTGCGCCTGGGGCCGCCGAGCATCGAGTTCGTCCACCTGGACGGGCCGGCCGAGGTGATCCGGGAGCGGATGGCCCGGCGCGCCGGGCACTACATGCCGGCGAGCCTGCTGGAATCGCAGCTGGCCACCCTGGAACGGCCCCACCCGGACGAGGCGGTGCTGGTGCTCGACGTGTCGCTCACGCCGGAGGAGCTCGTCTCGGCGGCGGTCGACCGGCTCGGCCTGGCGAGCGGCGTCGCCGCCAACGGCTGAGCGCGTCCCGGTCGCGGTGCCCCGGCGCCGCGACCGGGCGTCAGCCGGGCAGCGCGTCGAGGTAGACCCAGCGGCCGTCCTCGCGGACGAACCGGCTGCGCTCGGTCTGCGTCCCCGGCTGGCCGCCGGCGCGGTGGTGGGCCCGGAACTCGACGGTGCCGATGGCGTCGAACAGCCCGCCCCGGTCGGTGTCGACGATCTCCAGGCCCGTCCAGCGCTGGCCGGGGTCGAGGTCGAGCCGGCGCGGCCGGGTCGAGGAGTGCCAGCTGCGCAGCAGGTACGCGGTGTCGCCGACGGCGAAGGCGCTGTACCGCGAGCGCATCAGCGCCTCGGCGGTCGCCGCCTCCGCCTCGCCCCGGTGCAGCCGCCCGCAACATCCGGCGTACGGCTGGCCGGCGCCGCAGGGGCAGGGCCGGTCGGGGCCGTCGGCCGCCCGCCGGCGGGTTCGCTTCGCCACCGGCCCATTCTGGCCGACGGCCCGCCGCGACCGG
>NZ_JBFABB010000153.1:0-13414 GCF_040640035.1 Micromonospora sp. NPDC023633
CGTGGGCGGTCGCGGGACCGGCGAACACACCACCGGCAAACGCCAGACCAGCAACACCAAGAACGCTCTTACGCAGAATCGTGTTCATCACAGAGTGCTCCATTCGGGGGTCGGCACCCACACCGAAAAGGGGGATCCGGCTGTGCGGGCGCAAGCACCATCCGGCACTCAACGAACTCAAGGGAGATCTCCGGCGTCTCGCCGAAGGAAAAAGATCAGATCGGCCGTGTCGGCCGGGAGGATCCGGGCTGTTCGTGGGGCGGGGGATGCCCTCACGTCGGCCGGACCATGTGTAACGACCGCCGGCCCGCCATCATTCCGGGGCCCCGGCCCACCACCCATGGGGCGGCGCGGTCCTGCTCGGTCGTACGCAGGGTGTAACGACCCCGCCCCGGCCACGATTCCGCCCCCACGATGCCGATGGTCACACCCCGAAACCGGACACCCAACCCCGAACGAGACGTGATGCCGGCCGGCCGTGTCTCGCTCCGCCATCGCCCCCGCCGGCACCCCGGCACCCCGCCGCGTCTCGCGCCGTCGATCATGCAGTTGTGGTGGGGGACAGAACGCGCATATCCCCGTTAAACCGGCACCACAACTGCATGATCGACGTGCCGGCAGGGGGTGCCACGTCGGCGGGGCGGCGGGGCGGCGGGGCGGCAGGGCGGCAGGGCGGCAGGGCGGCAGGGCAAGTCGTCACGGACCGGACAACCTGCCCATACGTGCGTGAGCTTGGGACAGGCATGAACTAGGCCGCGGGCACGGAGACGACCGGCCGGCCCCGTTCAGGGCCGGCCGGTCGTGTCACGTGGGTGTCACCAGAGCTGCGAGACGATGTCCGCCGCCTGCTCCTCCCACTGCGCGTACGCGAAGGGGTAGGCCGAGACCTGCACCGTCTGCGCGGCGGAGGTCAGCGGCAGGTCCTGCCAGCCGCCCACGTTCTTGAGCGCCCTGAAGAACGCCTGCGAGGCGTACTCCGGGTCGGTGATCTGCTCGGGCGAGCCCCAACCCGACGACGGACGCTGCTGGAACAGGCCCTGCGAGTCGTGGTCGTTGTACGCGCCCAGGTGGCCGAGGTTGTAGAGCTTCGACTCCTGCAGGGAGGTGGCGATCCCGATGACGGCACCCCGCTCACCCACGCCCGTCTCCTTGGCCTCCTCGATGATGGCCCTGGCGTTGGCGAGCTGCGCGTCGTCGAGCGGGATGCGCGACTGGGCACCCTGCACCCCGTGCGGGATGAGTTCCTCGCGGCTGGGCTTGCCGGCGGCGGGCTTGGTGGTGGTGCCGCCCGTGGTCAGGGCCGACTCCTCGGCGGCGCCCGGCCGGCCCTTGCCGGTGGCCTGCTCGATCGCCGCCACGGCACCCTCGTGGGGCGCGGTCGTGACCGGGGCGGCCACGGCCGTCGGCCCGAGGGCGAGGCCACCGAGGGCGGCGACACCGACCACGCTCAGCGCGATCTTGCGGTTCGAGTCCTTCGAGTCCTTCGCGATGGCCGGGAGCCATCGAGTGAAGTCGTACTTCACGATGGTTGCCCTTTCGGTCAGGCGAAGCGCTCCCTGGATGAGCACTCCTCGGGGGAACTTCCGCGCCGGACGGGGTTTCGGCTCCGGCGGTACGGGGGACACAACCAGCCGGCCCTGTCGGGCATTCCGGATATGACCCGGCCCCGGTCTGCTGCGACCCGGGTCACTCCGCGCTGGGGACGCACGGGGCACACACTCGGCGAGGGGACGACACGGGACACCCACGGCCCCGCCCGCAGCCGGCCGCCGTAACCGCCCGGGCGGGCACGATCCGACCGGCAGTCAGGCTCCGTGACCGCCGACGCCGCCGCGCGGGCGGCGGGCTCACTCCGCGCGGTCGCGTGCCCCTGCGGAGTCGCCCGTCGTGGCCCGTTCCTCAGCGCCGCGCAGCTCCTGGAAGACGGTGATCTGGAGGCCGGCTGGCGCGTCGAGGCGCGCGTTGAGCGACTGCCACGGCGTCACCGTCGGCGGGGCGATCTCGGTGGCGCCGGCGGAGACCAGGCGACGGGTGGCGGCGCGGCCGTCGTCCACCTCGAAGGCCACCCGGAGCTTCGGGGCGACCTGCCGCCCGACCTCCACCTCGTCGATCATCCGCTTCTGCGCCGGGTTGGCGATCTCCAGGGTGGCCCGGCCGGCGTCGAGGATCACCACCCGCGCGTCGCCCTCCCCCGCGAACGCGGCCTGCTCGGGCAGGCCCAGCGCGTCGCGGAAGAACGCCACCGCGGCGTCGTAGTCCTCGGCCTCCACCACCAGGCGCAGCTGGCGTACGGCGGGGGTGCTGCCGGCATCGTGCGTGGTCATGTCGCCAGAGCCTAGACGAGCGCGCGGCCCGGACGGATCACGGCCGTGGGCGGACGGTTCCCCTCCCGTACCGGGCCGGGTGGGCGGCGGAGCGACGCCGACGTTTCACCCGGTGGGCCTGCGTGGGGACCGACGATTACAGTGGGGGACGCCAAATGGAAGGCGAGGAATGACTGGTGGTGCGGTGGTCGAGCAGGTGACCCTGGGAGACCACGTCTGCTGGACGTACGACGACGACGCCGACGCTCTCGACGCCGTCGCCCGCTTCGTCGTCACCGGTCTTCGCCTCGGCCAGAAGGTCCTCTGCCTCCTCGACGCGCTGGAGCCCGCCGCCGTCGTGGCCGCCGTCCGGTCCGCGGGCGGGCCGCCGGACGCGGCGCGGGCGGACGGCCGGCTGCGGATCCTGCCGGCCGTCGAGGTCCACCGCGACGGTGGCCGGTCCGCGTCGGACGCGACCGTCGCCACGCTGGCCGTCGAGATCGCGCGGGCACACCGCGAGGGCCACTCCGGGCTGCGCCTCGTGAGCGACATGGCGTGGGCGTCGCGCGACGGCACCCCGCTCGCCGAGCTGCGCCGCTACGAGGCCGCGATGAACGCGCTCTTCCCCGCGGGCCGGGCGGCCGCGCTGTGCCTCTACGACCGGCGGCTGTTCCCCGCCGACCGGTGGCGGGCGGTCGCGGCCGTCCATCCGGCGACGGCCGGGCCGGGCGCCGACCGGGCCTGGGTGCCGCTGCTGCGGGCGTACCGCACGGCGGACCCGCCGGGACTGCGGCTGGTCGGGCAGATCGACTGGAGCAACCGGGAGGCGCTGGGCGCCATGCTGACCGGGCTGGCCGGCCCTACCCCGTCGGGGCGACCGGCGGTGCTCGACGTGTCCGACGTCAGTTTCGCCGACGTGGCCGCCGCCAGCGCGTTGCTCGACGCCGAGCGGACGTCGGCGCCAAACGGGTTGCGGCTGGTCGGGTGCCGCCCGGTGGTGCGCCGCCTGCTCGACCTGGTGCGCGACACCGGGTTCGCCCACACCGTGGGGCAGCCCGCGTGACCGGGGCGCGGCACGCGGAGGAAGCGGGCGCCTTCGTACACGAGGGGCTCTTCTACCACGACGTGGACGGCCTGCTCGCGGGCACGGTGCCGTTCGTCACCGACGGGCTCGCCGCCGGGGAGCCGGTGCTGGTCGCGATGCCCGGCGCCAACCTGCGGCTGGTCCGCGCCGCGGTCGGCCCCGCGGCCGCGGTGCGCTGGGCGGACATGTCGCAGGCCGGCCGGAACCCGGGCCGGATCATCCCCTGGGTGTTGCAGGCGTTCATCGAGCAGCATGCCGGCCGCCGGGTGCGGATCATCGGCGAGCCGATCTGGGCCGGGCGCAGCGACACGGAATATCCGGCGTGCGCCCAGCACGAGGCGCTGATCAACATGGCGTTCGCCGGCCGGGACGCGACGATCCTCTGCCCGTACGACACCGCCGGGCTCGAGGCCGACGTGCTGGCCGACGCGTACGCCACGCACCCGATCCTCGTCGACCACGCCGGGCGACGGCCGAGCGCGCAGTACGCCCCGGCGGAGGTGGTCGCGCGCTACAACAAGCCCCTGCCGACCCCGCCGGAGCCGGTTTCGGCGCTGGTCTACGAGTTCGACACGCTGTCCACCGTGCGGCGGTTCGTGGCCGGGCACGGCGAGGCCGTGGGCCTGGACGAGGACCGGCTGGCCGACCTGCAGATCGCGGTGACCGAGCTGGCCACGAACAGCATCGCGCACGCCGGCGGCACCGGTGTGCTGCGCGTGTGGCGTACCGCCGAGCACCTCGTCTGCGAGATCCACGACGACGGCTGGCTGACCGACCCGCTCGCCGGGCGGCTCACCCCGGCCGCGGACGGCATCGGTGGCCGGGGGTTGGTGATCGTGCAGGCGCTGTGCGACCTGGTCCGCGTGCACACCACGGCGGCCGGGACGACCGTGCGGATGTACGTGCGACGCCCGGCGTGACCATGGCCCGTAACGGCCGCTGAGCAGCCCCCGGACGGCCGCTGAGCGACCACCCGGGGGCGGGCGCGGGTCAGTGCCCGCGAGCCAGCCACTCGTCGAGGTGGGGAGCCTCGGCACCGACGGTGGTGCTCTCCCCGTGCCCGGTGTGTACGACCGTCTCCGGCGGGAGGGTGAGCAGCCGGTCCCGGATCGAGGCGACGATCGTGCCGAAGTCGCTGTACGAGCGTCCCGTCGCCCCCGGCCCGCCGGCGAAGAGCGTGTCGCCGGTGAAGACGACGCCGAGCTGCGACGCGTGGAAGCTGCACGCGCCGGGGCTGTGGCCGGGCGTGTGCAGCACGGTCAGCGCGGTGCCGGCCACCTCGAGGGTCTGCCCGTCGCGCAGCGTCCCGCCCGGCGCCTCGTCGGGGTGCACCATGTCCCACAGCACCCGGTCGGCGGGATGCAGCAGCACCGGCGCGCCGGTGGCCCGTGCCAGCGCCGGGGCCACCCGGACGTGGTCGTCGTGCGCGTGGGTGGCGAGGATCGCCCGGACCCGTCGGTCGCCGACGGCGGCCAGGATCGCCTCGACGTCGTGCGGGGCGTCGACGACGACGCACTCGGCGTCGTCGCCGACCACCCACACGTTGTTGTCCACGTCGAAGGTCTGACCGTCGAGGGAGAACGTGCCGGAGGTGACGGCGTGGTCGACGCGGGCGGCCATCAGAGGACCACCACCGAGCGCAGCACGTCGCCGCGGTGCATCCGGGCGAACGCCTCCTCGACCTGGTCCAGGGCGATCTCCTCGGTGACGAAGGCGTCCAGGTCGAGCCGGCCCTGCAGGTAGAGCTCGGTGAGCATGGGGAAGTCCCGGCTGGGCAGGCAGTCGCCGTACCAGCTCGACTTCAGCGAGCCGCCGCGGCCGAAAACGTCGAGCAGCGGCAGGTCGACTGTCATCTCCGGGGTCGGCACGCCGACCAGCACGACGGTGCCGGCCAGGTCGCGGGCGTAGAAGGCCTGCTTCCAGGTCTCGGGGCGGCCGACCGCGTCGATCACCACGTCGGCGCCGAAGCCGCCGGTGGCGGCGCGGATCGCCTCGACCGGGTCGTCCTGCCTCGCGTCGACCGTGTGGGTGGCGCCGAACTTGCGGGCCCAGTCGAGCTTGCGGGGGTCGGTGTCCACCGCGACGATCGTCGTCGCGCCGGCCAGCGCGGCGCCGGCGACCGCCGCGTCCCCGACGCCGCCGCAGCCGATCACGGCGACCGAGTCGCCCCGGGTGACCCCGCCGGTGTTCATGGCGGCACCGAGACCGGCCATCACGCCGCAGCCGAGCAGCCCGACGGCGGCGGGCCGGGCCGCCGGGTCGACCTTGGTGCACTGACCGGCGTGGACCAGGGTCTTCTCCGCGAAGGCGCCGATGCCCAACGCCGGCGTGAGCTCGGTGCCGTCGGTGAGGGTCATCTTCTGCGCCGCGTTGTGGGTGGCGAAGCAGTACCACGGGCGGCCCCGGCGGCAGGCCCGGCACACCCCGCAGACGGCCCGCCAGTTGAGCACCACGAAGTCGCCCGGCGCGACGCCGTCGACGCCCTGCCCGACCTGCTCGACGACGCCGGCGGCCTCGTGCCCGAGCAGGAACGGGTAGTCGTCGTTGATGCCGCCCTCCCGGTAGTGCAGGTCGGTGTGGCAGACCCCGCAGGACTGGATGCGCACGATCGCCTCGCCCGGCCCCGGATCCGGCAACACGATCGTGGTCACCTCGACCGGCACGCCCTTGCTGCGGGAGATGACTCCCCTGACCTGCTGGCTCACGGTTCCTCCTGCTCCACGGCGCGTCGCGCCGCCGTCCGTCGGTGCGCTGCCGCGGCACCTCGATCACGTTCCTCGGGCGAAACTACCCCCGATCGTCGCGGACGACCCGGGGCCGTGGGGCGGTTATCCCGGGCGGCGAGGGGTAGGCGGGGGCACGGTTCGACAGTCGGACGGGAGTGCGCCATGAAGGTCAGCCATCTGCCGCTGCGGGTCAGCATCGGTGCGTTCGTCCTCAACTCGGGGATGGGCAAGCGGTCGCTGGAGGGGGAGGCCGCGCAGGGCATGCACGGGATGGCGGTCGGCGCCGTCCCGCAGCTCGGGAAGCTCGACCCGGACCGGTTCGCCCGGCTGCTCTCCCGGGCCGAGATCGCCCTGGGCGCCGCGCTGCTCGCGCCGTTCGTCCCGTCGGCGCTGGCCGGCCTGGGGCTGGCCGCGTTCGGCGCGGGTCTGGTGCAGCTCTACCTGAGGACCCCGGGAATGCGCGAGCCGGGCAGCCTCAGGCCCACCCAGCAGGGCATCGGCCTGGCCAAGGACGTCTGGCTGCTCGGGGCCGGCCTGACCCTGGTGCTGGACGACCTCACCCACGGCCGCCGGCGCTGCTGAGCCCCCGGCCGGCCGGTCCGGGAGCGCCCGGCGGGGTCGGACAGGCGTCGCGGCGGGCCACGGGGACGGCACGACGGGGCGGCGTCAGGTCGGCGTCGCGACGGGTGGCCGGGCGGCGACCTCGCGGCGGGCCGCGTTGCGGTAGCGCAGCACCTGGACCGCGCCGAGCGCCCAGAGGACGTACTGCACCGCGAAGGCCCACCGGAAGGCGGCCAGGTCCGGGGTGGCCCGCCCGGCCGGGGTCGCCAGGTCGAGCACCACGCCGACGGCCAGCACCAGCACGATCGAGGCGACGAAGCCGCCGACGTTGACGACCCCGGTGGCGCTGCCGATCCGGTTGACCGGGTTGAAGCTGCGCGCGTAGTCGAACCCGATGAGCGAGGCCGGGCCGTTGACCGCGAGCACCAGCACCAGCGTGACCAGCAGCCAGCCCGGGGCGCGTCCCGGCCAGGCGAGCACGACGGCCCAGACCGCGGCGGTGGCGCCGGTGATCGCGAAGACCAGCGCCGAGCGGTGGAACGGGTGCCGGGCGCAGAGGTGCGCGACCACCGGCCCGGTCAGCAGCATGGCGGCGGTCATCAGGGTGAGCAGCGACGCCGCCGCGGTCGGGCTGAGCCCCTGCCCCTGCACCAGGAACGGGTAGCCCCAGAGCAGGGCGAACACGGCGCCGGAGAACTGGGTGACGAAGTGCGTCCAGAGCCCCAGCCGGGTGCCCGGCTGGGCCCAGGCGGCGGCGAGTTCCCGGCGGACGTCGGTGAGGGTGGGCGCCGCGCCGGCCGCGGGCTGCCCGCGCGGGGTGTCCCGGACGGCGACGACGACCGTCAGCAGCACGGTCGCCCCGACCGCCGCGGCGGTGAGGAAGGCGGGGGTCCAGCCCGCCCGGTGCAGCAACGCCACCAGCGGTACGGCGCCGAGGATCGCCCCGAGCTGGCCGAGCGTGCCGGTGAGCTGGGTCATCATCGGGTAGCGCCGCCCCGGGAACCACAGCGCCACGATGCGCAGCACGCTGATGAACGTCATCGCGTCGCCGAGCCCGATCAGCACGCGGGCGGCGATCGCCAGGGGCACGTCGGTGGCGAGGGCGAAGCAGAGCTGACCGGCGACCATCAGCGCGCCGCCGGCGATGAGCAGCCGGCGGGACCCGAACCGGTCGAGCAGGACGCCGACCGGGACCTGCATCGCCGCGTACACGGCGAGCTGGGCGACGGAGAAGGTGGCCAGCGCCGAGGCGTTGACGTCGAAGCGGTGCGCCGCGTCGACGCCGGTGACGCCGAGCGAGCTGCGGTGGAACACGGCGGCCACGTACGCGGCCAGGGCCACGCCCCAGACGAGGCCGCCCGCCGACCGGCGCGGGGCGACCGGCGCGGTCAGCGCCCTCACCGCAGGGCCCGCAGCACGTCCGCGGCGTTGTCGATGTGCGCGGCGACGGCGGCGAGCCAGCGCCCGGGGTCGTCGGAGTCGAGCGCGGCGAGCTGGTCGGCGTGCTCGGTGAGCGCGGTCTCGGCCCAGCCGGGCGAGAGCCGGAAGCTGGCCTCCCCCATCCGCAGCTGCCGGTCGCGCAGCCGCTGGTACAGCTCGGCGAGGATCTCGTTGCCGGCCGCGTCGACGACGGTGGCGTGGAACGCGCGGTCGGCCTGCATCAGCGCGGTCAGGTCGCCGGCGGCGTGCGCGTCGCGCATCTCGGCCAGCCGGGCGGCGAGCTCGCCCCGCAGCGCCGCGCGCCGGGGCCAGACCCGCTCGGCGGCGTGCAGCTCGACCAGCCGCCGCGCCTCGATCACGTCGGTGATCTCGCGGGCGGAGACCGGACGGATCAGCGCGCCCCGCTTGGGATAGAGCCGGACCAGTCCCTCCGCCTCCAGGCGCAGCAGCGCCTCCCGGACCGGGGTGCGGGAGACCCCGGTGGCCTCGGCGATCTCCCCCTCGCTGACCAGCGACCCGCCCGGGTGGATCTGCTCCAGGATCTCCCGCTTGAGGTGCCGGTAGGCGCGCTCGGCGGCCGAGGGCGCGACCGTCCGGCCCGACGGAGAGGGATGCGTCATGTATCTATGGTGGGCCCCGCCTCCTCGGCGCACCTCCGCGCCCCCGCCCGGGGTGGCGCGGGCCACCGTCAGCGCGGACGCAGCGTCAGCAGCCCGTCGCCGTCGACGGCGAACCCGGGCGCGAACGGTGGGCCGAAGCCGCCGAGCACCCCGGCCAGCCAGCGGGCCTCGTCGGGCGCGGCCCGCTCCAGGCGCATCCGGCGCATCCGCACCGGGGCCGCCCGCAGTCGCCGTAGCGCGCCGGTGGCCGCGTCGAGGGTCGGCAGCCAGAGCAGCCGCAGCTCCGGCCGGTACGCCTCCCGCCCGCCGATGCCCTCGTAGTCGTCGACCAGGTCGCCGCAGCCGTAGAGGACCAGCCGGTCGTGGTACACCTCGACGGGGCGGGGGTGGTGCGACGAGTGGCCGTGCACCACGTCCACGCCGGCGTCGACCAGCCGGTGGGCGAAGTCGACGTGCGCGGGCGGCACCGCGTACCCCCAGTTGGTGCCCCAGTGCACGGAGACCAGCACCCGGTCCCCCGGCCCGGCCACGGCGGCGATCCGCCCGGCCAGCGCGTCCGCCGAGGCGACCGAGACCTCCGGCAGGTACGCCACCCCGGGCGCCCCGGCGGCGGCCGCCCAGGTCGGGGGCACCCCGCTGGACGGCGCGGCCACCGACCAGACGAGCAGGTCGCGGCCCGGGCCGAGCGGCACCCGGGCGGGTTGCCAGGCCGACGTCTCGTCCCGGCCGGCGCCGGCGGTGGCGATGCCGGCGGCGGCCAGCGCGTCGAGGGTGTCGGCGAGCCCGACCGGGCCGAAGTCGAGGCTGTGGTTGTTGGCCAGGGCGCAGACGTCGAGCCGGGCGGCGGTGAGGCAGGCCAGGTTCGCCGGGTGCATCCGGTAGTGGATCGCCTTGGCGGGGGCGTGCTGGCCCCGGCCGGTCACCGCCGTCTCCAGGTTGACCAGGCGGGCGTCGGGCCGCAGTTCGTCGAGCAGGCGGAGCGCGTCGCCCCACGGCCAGGCCGGGGGCGCCGGGAGCGGGACCGGCCCGCTGGCGGCCCGGGCCAGCTCGACGTAGCCGCGGGCCTCGCGTACCGCCGGTTCGCGCAGCTCGGGCGGGCCGGGGCTGGGCAGGATCGCGTCCACGCCCCGGCCGGTCATCACGTCGCCGCCGAGGAAGAGGGTCAGGTCGGGCATCCGGCCCGCTTTCCCCGTCCGGCCGCCCGCTCACCTGCCGCCGGCCGGGCGACGACGGCGCGCGGACGTGGGTCAGCCGGTCTCGGCGACCGCCGGCCGGTCCCCGGCGTCGGCGGCGTCGCGGGGCGGGGTCCCACCGCCGTGCGGGGTGTCCGTGCCGGCCGCTGCCCAGAAGTCGACGAGCAGGCGGTGGAACTCCTCGGCGCACTCGATCTGCGGCATGTGCCCGCAGTCGGTGAACAGGTGGGTGCGGGCCCTCGGCAGCCGGGACCGGGCGGCGTCGAGGTGCGCCGCCGGCAGGATCAGGTCCCGGTCGCCCCAGACGACCAGGGTGGGGGCGTCGAGCCGTTCCATCTCGGCCAGCAGCTCCTCCCGCCACTGCGGGCTCACCCCCCGGAAGGTGCCGAGGTTGCGCGCGGTCTCCAGCATCACCCGGGCGGCGTGCGGCTGGCGGGCGACCTCCAGGGCGTGGGCGACGCGTTCGGCGGTGGCGAAGGCCGGATCGTGGAAGAGCGACAGCTCGGCGCGGCGGGCGGCCCACCGGCTGGGCCGCAGCAGCAGCCGGCCCAGCGGGCGCAGCGCCAGCAGCCGCAGCGCGATGGTCACCTCCCGGCCGAAGCCGGCGCTGTTGACCAGCGTCAGGCTGGCCACCCGGGCCGGCTCGGACGCCGCGAGGCGCATGGCGACCGCGCCACCGAGGGAGTTGCCGACCACGTGCGCCGGCCGGTCGACGCCGACGGCGTCCAGGTAGTGGGCGGCGAAGTCGGCCAGCGCCGGCAGGGTGCAGGGGCGGGTCATCGGCAGCGAGCCGCCGTAGCCGGGCAGGTCGACGCTGTGCACCCGGAACCGCTCGGCGAGCAGCTCGTGCAGCTCGGTGAAGTCGCGCAGGGTGCGGCCGATGCCGTGCAGCAGCAGCACCGGGGGCCCGTCGCCGTCGACGCGGTGGCACACCCGCCGGCCGTCCACGCTCACGTGCCGGCGGCCGGCCGGGGCGCTCACGCCGGCTCCCCGGCCGGATCGGCCGCCGGGGCCGCCTCGGGCTGCCGCTGCGCCGGGGCGGACGACCCGGTGGTGAGCCGGCGCGCGGAGTCGCCCCCGACGCGGTCGAGCGCGAAGGCCACGACCCGCTGGTACGACACCGGCGCCACCCGGGCCAACAGGTCGGGCAGCTTCGCCGACCAGCCGATCAGCACCCGGCCCCGGCGGCGGTGCACGCCGCGCAGGATCACCTCGGCGGCCCTTGCGGGGTCGATGGTCAGCAGCTTCTCGAACTGCCGGCGGCCGGTCTCGAACTCCTCGGCGGGCACACCGCTGCCCACCCGGGCGTTCTGCGCGATCCGGGTACGGATCCCGCCCGGATGCACGCAGGTCACGCCGATCCCGTCGCCGGCCAGCTCCTGGCGCAGGGCCTCGGTGAAGCCGCGGACGGCGAACTTGCTGGCCGCGTAGGCGGCCTGCCCGGCGGGGGCGATGATCCCGAAGAGGCTGGAGACGTTGACCAGGTGCGCGCCCGGCTCGACCCGCAGGGTGGGCAGCAGCGCGTGGGTCAGCTGCACCACGGCTCGGAAGTTGACGTCGACGACCCAGCCGAACTCGTCCAGGCTCACCTGGTCGAACCGGCCGCCCAGCGCCACTCCGGCGTTGTTGACCAGCAGCCGGACCGCCGGATGCCGCTGCCGGATCTCCTCGGCCACCCGCGCGGTGGCGGCGGCGTCGGCCAGGTCGACCACGTAGGCGGTGAGCTGCCGGTCGGGGTGCGCGGCGCGGACCGCCGCGACGACGGCGTCGAGCCGCCCGGCGTCGCGGTCGACCAGCACCAGGTCGCTGCCCCGGCGGGCGAGCGCGTGGGCGAGGGCCTCCCCGATCCCGCTGGCGGCGCCGGTCACCACGGCCGTGCCGCCGGTGAAGACGAACCTACGCACGGACGGTCCTCCTTTGCGGTCTGCCGGCGCGGGAGAACCGCACGCCGGGATCGGTGAGCCGGCCGTGCCGCATCAGCAGGACGTCCCGGGGATAGTTCTGGTGCAGCCGCCACGGCGCCCGGGCGCCCTGCTTGGGCAGGACGTCGACGCTGCGCAGCACGTAGCCGGCCGTCAGGTCGATGATCGGCTCCAGCTCGCCGTCGGGGGGTGGCAGCGGGGTGACGACCTGCTGGCCGGTGCGGTCGAGGTGGCGCAGCAGCCGGCAGACGTAGGTGGCGACCAGGTCGGCCTTCAGCGTCCAGGAGGCGTTGGTGTAGCCGAGGGTCATCGCGAAGTTCGGCACCCCGGAGAGCATCATGCCCTTGTAGGCGACGGTGCCGGACAGCTCCACCTCCGCGCCGTCCACGGTCAGCGTCATGCCGCCGAGGGCGAGCAGGTTGAGCCCGGTGGCGGTGACGACGACGTCCGCGACCAGCTCCTCGCCGGAGGCGAGCCGGATCCCGCGCTCGGTGAAGGTGTCGACGGTGTCGGTGACCACCGACGCGCGACCCGACTTCAGCGCGGTGAACAGGTCGCCGTCGGGCACCACGCAGAGCCGCTGGTCCCAGGGGTCGTAGCGGGGCGAGAAGTGCCGGTCGACGTCGTAGCCGGCCGGCAGCCGACCCCGGACGGCGCGCAGCAGCAGCCGCCGGACCAGGGCGGGCGCGCGCCGGCTGAGCTGGAAGTTGGCGGTGGAGAGCAGGACGTTCTTCCAGCGCACCACCGGATACGCGGCCTTCGCCGGCAGCCAGCGCCGCAGCGCGTCGGCGAGCACGTCGCGCGACGGCAGCGCCAGGACGTACGTGGGTGAGCGCTGGAGCATGGTGACGTGGGCGGCCCGCTCGGCCAACGCCGGCACCAGCGTCACGGCGGTGGCGCCGCTGCCGATCACCACCACCCGCCTGCCGGTGTGGTCGAGGTCCTGCGGCCAGTGCTGCGGGTGCACGATCCGCCCCGCGTACCGCTCGGTGCCCGGGAACTGGGGCGTGTGGCCGGCGTCGTAGCGGTAGTAGCCCGCGCAGGTGAACAGGAAGGAGCAGGTCAGCGTGACCGTCCCGCCGGTGTCGTCGCGGTGGGCGTGCACCGTCCAGCGGGCGCTCCCGCTGTCCCAGTCGGCGCGGACCACCCGGTGGCGGAAGCGGATGTGGTCGGTGACGCCGTACTCGTCGGCGGTGCGGCGCACGTAGTCGCGAATCGAGTCGCCGTCGGCGATGGCCTTCGGGTCGGTCCACGGCTTGAAGGAGTAGCCGAGGGTGAACATGTCGGAGTCCGACCGGACGCCGGGATAGCGGAACAGGTCCCAGGTGCCGCCGACGGCGTCGCGGGACTCCAGCACCGCGTACGTCTTCCCGGGACAGTGGCGGCGCAGGTGACAGGCGGCGCCGACACCGGACAGGCCGGCACCGACGATGAGCACGTCGACGTGGTCGGCCATCTCGTCTCCCGTCCGTGCGGTGTCCACTAACGTTCACCGGGTTTCCGGTGGAGTGTTGTGGATCCTCGCCGTGTGGGCGAGCGACTTCCCACCGGGTGGTGGGGCGGGC
>NZ_JBFABB010000154.1:0-13412 GCF_040640035.1 Micromonospora sp. NPDC023633
ACCACGTCGTCCACCACCGCTCAACCCGGCGACGCCCAACCCGTCGAGGTCCCCTACGCCGGCGTCGGTAAGTACCCCACACCGAAATACCCCCACCCGGCCCGCAGCCTGAAGGACCTCGCCCTCGCCCACGGCGCCGACGCGACAAGTCCGGTGCGCTGGCGGGCCCGGCTACCCGCACCCGACCGCAGCCCTGACCAGCCCGCCGGTGAACTGTCCGGGCACTTCTTCGCCCTGCGGGTGCGTCCCGCCGGCCGGGTGATCCGCCGCGGACCACAGTGCGGCGACGACGGTGTCCTGCCCGAATGCTGGCTGCTCGTGCAATGGCCTCCCGGCCAGGACGAACCCAGCGACTACTGGCTGTCCGACCTGCCCGCCGACACACCCCTGACCGAGCTGGTCCGCCTGGCCAAGAGCCGCTGGCGCGTCGAGCACGACTACCGCGAACTCAAAACCGCCCTCGGGCTTGACCACTTCGAAGGACGATCCTGGATCGGCTGGCACCGCCACGTCACCCTCGCCGCAGCCGCCCAACTGTTCCTCACCCAACTACGGACAGCATCCCCAAAAGCAACGGGGCAGACCTGAGCCTCTACGCCGTCCTGCGGCAACTGCAGTACCTACTCGCGACCTGGCTCGGGTTCTGCCCCCTCTGCCACCAACTCGTCCCAACCTAACAAAGCACTATTAGAGCGTGTCCTGCGAATCAACGTGCCTCAGGAACTGGTGCGTGCGCGTTTTGCCACGGTCCCGCGCTGTACCCGCCAACGCTCCTGCCCCGCGATGGCCTTGTCGCGGGCCTTCCAGGCCCACAGTGCCCCGCCTGCTGCGGCCAGCACCTGGGCGAGGCCGGTAGCGACCAGGACAGGGCCGGTCCCGGCCCACCCGATGAGCGCGCCGCCGACGAGCAGGCCCAGGGAGGACCCGCCCGAGTGCAGGACGGTCTGCACGGTGAACGCCGCCCTGCGTTCGGCCCCGGTGGTCTGTTCGCTGATCAGAGCGTTCAGGGCCGCGATCCCCCACGGCATGGCCGCCCCACCCACCGCTGCCAGCGCGGCGATGACGGCCAGGCTCGGCGCCGCCGTGGGGAGTAGGACGAACGTGGCCCCGAGCGCGGACCAGGAGACCACCATCAGCGGCACCCGCGGCAAGCGGTCGATGACCAGCGGGACCAGGAGCGAGGTGATCACGGAGGCGGTCCCGTACCCGCTCATCCCGGCAGCGATCAACGCGCCGGGTTGGCCGTGCTCGACGCCGAGAACGGCCAGGCCCAGGCTGAACCCGAACCAGCAGACCCCGCCGACCCCGGCCATGAGGACCCCCGCGGCGACCTGAGGGTGAGACCGCACCACGTCCAACGCAGAAACACCCTCGGGCGTCTCGCCCTCCGGGGTCGGCTCGTGCCGGTGGGCTGCGGGTACCGCGAGCATCACCACGGCCGCCAGAGCGACGACGAGGGCCTCGCACCACAGCAGAGGCTGCGCGTCCCACGCGACGACGAGCCAGGCCCCGGCGGGCGGGGCGAGGATCATTGAGACCCGGTGGGCCAGGTCCTGCCAGGCCAACCAACGAGCCGAACCTGCCTGGCCGCCCTGGGCCACGTGCACGTCGGCAAGGTCGGCAACCAAGGCCCGTTGTGCCGGCCCCAGCAGCGCGCCCGCCGCTCCGGTCACCAACCCGGAGGCGCACAACGCGAACACGCCGACCTGCCCAGCCAGTGCCGCCACCGGCACGACGGCCAGACCGGCAGCGCTCACGGCCATCACCGCTGCCAGGGCCCGTCCAGAGATCAGCCGGTCACGCAGTCCCCGGCCCCACCACCCCACCGTCAGCAGGGGCAGGCCGGCCATCCCACCGACCAGCCCGGTGGCCCAGAACTCGCCAGTCTCGGCCAGTGCGACCAGGGGCAGGGCAACCGCGGTCATGCGGGTCCCGATCCAGGTCACGAACGTGATCACGGTCAGCAGCAGCAGAGATCCTCTCACGTCCTCGATCCTGCGCGGGCAACGTCACCGCAGGTAGAGAACACCCGGCGAGTCCTGCTCATACACTGGGGGCATGACCTCCCGCCTGAGCATCGAGGACCTGACGCTGGCTGAGGCCGTCGCCCGCCATGGCTCGGTCGGTGCGGCCGCGAAGGAGTTGCTGACCACGCAGCCGTCGGCGTCCCGTCGGTTGGCGGCCCTGGAACGTCGGCTCGGGACCCGGTTGTTCGAGCGTGACACGACAGGGGCTCGGCCTACCCCGGTCGGGAGGGAACTGGCCCGTCAGGCTGCCCGCCTGCTGGCCGAGATCGATGCGCTGCCCGACCAGGTCCTGGCGGCCACCACCGACGCGCCTTCTCTGGCCGTCGGCACGATCCAGGCCCTTGCTCCGATCGTGTTCACCGCCCTGGACGTCGAGCTGCCCGGCGTGACGGTCCATCCCGAGGTCGACCACGGGCCGGTGCTGGTTCAGCAGATCCATGACGGCCTGCTGGACGCCGCGATCATCTCGATCGCCGAGCAGACCAGCCTGCCCCGCGGGCTGCAGCGCACGCTCCTTGGGGTCTCGCCCCTGGTCCTGGTCCTGCCCGAAGGAGCAGCACCCCCGCGGAAAGGAAAGCGGCCGCTGGCAGGTCAGACGGTGCTCTATTCCACGATCGACCTGGCCGGTGAGACTGTCCGAGCCAAGCTCTCCGCCCTCGGAGCCGCACCACAGCTCGGCCCCACCATCGAGGCCACCCTCCGTATCGCCTGCCACCGCCAGACTCCGGCTCTCGTGCCGCTCCTGGCAGCCCGCTGGTGGGCCAATCCCGGCGACCAGCTCTTGCCCTCCCCGGTACCGGGCCAGGTCACGATCTCTCTGATCACCCGGCCACCCCAGCCCGCTGTCCTCAACCAAGCTCTGCCGGGCATCACCGAGGGGATTCTCGGAGCCAGCCCTGATTCACAGGACACGCCCTAGTCGGACATCTTGGGATATACGGACGCGCCTTGGTCCGCGCCGGCTCCGGCTGGGTCGACCCGTCGACCGGCACTGCTGCGCTCCGGGCTCGTGGCGTGCAGGCGGGACCGGCGGGTGGTGCTAATGCCCCACTGGACGTGGTCAAGAGGAACATTGAGAACCAGAAGCGCCCAGGTCCGTGGCGGCGTTCCGACCGTGAACGGCCGGGGATCCCGCCTCATTTACCGCTGAAGGCGAAAGGTCGTCGGGGCGCGGCGCGGACGCCGGGAGCCATGCGTGCGGACGCCGGACGTCCGCGGTCAGGCCGACGGCCCGACCAGCTGGTACGCCGCTCGGACGGCGGCCACGGCCCAGCGCATGCGACCGACCGCCTCGAACGGATGGTCGCCGTACTCCCTCGCGACGAGTGCTGCGCAACCGGCCGCCCGGTGCCGGCTGAGGCTGTCCAGCACCGCCTGCCGGATCTGTTCGGGCGTCGGATCCTCCGACGGTTGGAGCGCGGAGATGAGAAGCGCCTCCGCCCTGGCACTGAGCAGTTCCAACGGCCTCATCACCGGCTCCTTCCCGGTAAGTGGCGGCCACGCCCGCGAGGCAGATCCGGCACAAGGCGCACTACCGCCGAAGCCGCACGCACGAGATGCGGGCTGGCCGATCGCCTCGGGTGACCGGCGCACCTCGGGCAGCCGACGGATTCGCCGAACGGCGGGCGCCCGGGGTGGGGTCGACGGGGCGGACCCCACCCCGGTCCCGGTTCCCGGCCTCGGGTTCCGGGCGCTGGGACGCGCCCCTTCGTCGTGCTCGGCGCGCATCCCATGATCCGCCTCCCGCTACTTGACTGACCCGGCGAGGACGCCCTGCACGAAGTAGCGCTGGAAGGCGAAGAAGACCACGAGCGGCACAGAAGCATGGGCAGGAACGCGCCGCAGAATGAAAATCGCAAGGGTGCTCTGACCTGCCCGATCATGAGGATCCGGGTGCGGTGCGCACGTGCGAACCACAGAACGCGCGCGAAACAGCCATGCTCGGCGGGGCGTTGGTCCTCACACTCGCCCACGGAACCCTTACACCCCTACGAGCGGCGACGGCTGGGTGCGCCCGTCGCAGGGGTCCCGGTCGCCCTGGCGAGTGCTACTGGTGCTTGCTGACGTAGGCGAAGAAGAACAACATCAGGATCAGTCCGAACCAGAAGTTCCAGACCGAGTTCACGCGGTAGTAGCCGCGTACCGGCTTCCCGCCGCGCTTGTGCGGACTGACGAACGGCATGACGCCTCCGTGATCGACTCGCTACCTAACGGTATGCATGGATATCACGGGGCGGTGACAACATCGGCGAACCCGAAGAGTCACCGGTCGAATTGATGGCCCGCTACGAGGTGACCAGGGTCCACGCGCTGACCGCGCCCAGCAGGATCAGGGCCGGCACGACCAGCAGCAGCTCGGCGGCAGAGCCGGTGCGGAAGCGCAGCGGGGCCCACATGCCCAGCGGCGCCCATCGGCAGCCCCGGATCCGGATCGGCCACAGTAGCGGCACCCGGGTGAAGGTCAGCGCGTCGCCGAGGGAGTGGACCAGGCAGCCCAGTCCCAGTGGCAGGCCCACCCACCACCACCCCGCGACCGGCCCAGGCAGCGCCGCGGCCATCAACCCGACGAACAGCCCGGCCGCCGCCGCTCCGTACGCCCCACGGGTGCGCTTGCGCAGCGCCCCGCGCGTGGCCAGCGCCGTGGCCAGCCCGGCGACGACCGCCGCGGCGATGTCCCCACCGAGCCAGCACAGCAGCGACACCAGCAGGCCGGCGGCCACCGCGAACAGCAGGGTGTGCGTGACTGCCCGGTGCCCGCCCCGGCCCGTACAGCAGCGGCAGGACGCCGTCCGCAGCGCCGCCGCTCCCGCCGCCGTTCCCCGGGCGATTAGCCGGGTCACCGGACCCAACGACCGGGCAATAACCGACCCGGGATGATCGACGTCCGGCAGCAACGCCCCGCCCGCGGTGACAGCCGCGCCGACCACCACCGTTCCCACCGCCGGCCGCGCCTCCAGGCCCGCCGCCAAGGCGCAGCCGCCCAACCAAACCACCGCCCCGGACAACGCGTGAGACCGACCCATCACCGCCGCGCCACCACCCTTCACCCTCAACACCAAACGTGAAGAAAGCATCGCAGAGAGCACCGACACGCGAGGGTCTGCACGGGGAGAGGCGGCCCGATGGCGAAGGTGACCGGCGGGCCCGGGGAGCTGAACCGGCCCGCCGATCAGCGCCCGCCACCGGTGGTCGACGTCAACGTGGCCAGGCTGACCTTCCTCGGCTCCACGATCCTGAGCGTTCTCGTCGCCGCCCATCGGAACGCCGTCAACGCCGGCGGCACCCTCACCTGCTCAACCCCACCGGCCACATCCGCCGCGTCCTGACGATCACCGGCATCCTGCCGCTGCTGGAAGCCGATACCCAGTAGGCGGCGGTGATGCGCTGCCGTCACGGATGACGCCGTGGATGCCAGGCCCTGGGCTTCATCTCTCGCAGCTCGGCGGCGGCCTCGGGTCGCGGACAGCTCGCCGGAGGAGACCACCGCCGACCGCTGACCGCCTCCGGGTCGCTGCGCCGAGCACAATGCACGGATGCATCCCACCCCACGCGTCCGTGTCGCGGCCTACGTCATCCGGCACAGCGGCAGCGGACCGCAACTGCTCGTCTTCGACCACATGGGCACCCCCGATGCCGGCACCCAGATTCCCGCAGGCGGTGTCAAGCCCGGCGAGACATTGCATGACGCCGTGCTGCGGGAAGTCGCCGAGGAAACCGGCCTGACCGACATCTCCGTCGTCAGCGAGCTCGCCATCGAGCACAAGCCCCATCCCGAGACGGGCCGACCTCGGCGGACCACCTACTTCCACGTCCAAGCCCCCGCCGACACCTCCGACAGCTGGCAACACACCGTCACCGGAACCGGGCAAGACAGCGAGCTGCAGTTCGTCTGCCGGTTCGTTTCCCTGCCCCTACAGACACACCTCGCCGACCACCAGGACGCCCAACTTCACCGCATCGACCCCGACTGGACCACAGGAACCGATCACAAGTCGTGACGACGAACGCGCCCGGCACCCGATTACACGACAGTTGCATTAGCAGACCCTGCCAGTCACACCCACATGCTTCGCGAGGCCGTCGGCGTGTGTCCGCCCGCCGGGTGGCGGCCCCCCGCATCGTGAAGGCAGCCGCCGGATCTGGTGGGGTGGCTCAAGGACTGGTGCGATTGGTGCTGCGGGCATCGATGACGCGGCGTACGGCATAGATGTCGCCGTCGCGTGCGGTAGTTCGCCATGGCCGGGCCTTGTGCAGCGCGAGGTCGAGAGCCGGGTCGGCGTGGTTCAAATCGACGCAGATCACCTCGGGTCCATCGGCGCGGGCGTGCCGCAACGGGTAGCCGTGCGGGCCGATCACCGCCGACGGGGTGGCCGGCGCGCATTGGGCGGGCAGGGCGATGCTGACCCAGTATCCGTGCATCGCGGCATGGGCGCGGGCGATGGTGTCGAAGATCGGATCGTCGGAGAAGGTGGAGAAGAGCACGCAGTCCACATCGAGGTCTCGCTGCTGCATCCACAGTTCGGGGAAGTTCACCTCGATGCTACCTATTGACTGGTGGTACGACCGCAGCCCGGCCAGGCTTGGTCGAGGTGACCGGTGGGGTCGCTCTCATCGCGGCTGCCCACCGCAGGTTGGTGTGGCTCTCATCTGGCGTGCGCCCCGCCGGTCACCGCGGCGGAGAGAGGCTCAAGAGCGCCTCTGGGTGTCAACCCGTGCCGGTGGCGAGTTTGAGTTGATCTTTGGTGAGGTGCCGGTAAAGGACGTTGGTGAGGCGTCGTTTGAGCGCGCGTCGGGCTTCGGCGGGCGTTTTTCCTTCGCTGAGTTTGCGTTGGTAGTAGACGCGGCCAGGGCCTTCGTCGCGGGCTTGGACGAGCGCGATGGTGTGCAGGGCGGTGTTGAGTTGCCGGTTGCCGGTGGGGTTGAGCCGGTGGCGGCGGCGTTCGCCGCTGGAGGCCTCGAGTGGCGAGGTGCCGGCGTAGCTGGCGAAGTGATCGGCCGTCGGGAAGCGGGTGACGTCACCGACGTGGCCGAGGATCTTCCCGGCGATAATGTGCCCGACGCCGCGGATTTCGGTGATGGTGGAGTGCGTCTCGCTCAGTACCTGCCGGATCTGGGCCTGGTTGGTGTGCAGGCGCCGGTCCAGGTGGCGTAGGTCCGCGATCAGGTCACGAGCCAGGTCGCGGCGGCAGCTGTCGGTGGCGGTGAGCGGCCGGGTGTTGCGCAGCAGCGCGGCGGCCTTGTCCGCGGTGAGGTCCAGCGCCGCGCCACCGGGGATCAGATCACGCAGCAGCACGTGAAGCCGGTTGAGTAGCCGGACGCGTTCGCGAGCCAGGTCGTCACGGCGTTCGGAGAGCAACCGCAGCCGGGTGTGATGGTCCTCGGCGACGACGTGGCGCAACCGCTGGTGCCGCATGGCGGCGTGGGCGACGCTGGCGGCGTCCGCCGCGTCGGTCTTGCGGGTGCCGCCGGTGTCCAGTAGTCGCGCTCGAGCGGCCAGGGTGGCGGGGACGTCGACGACGTGTTCGCTGGCGGCGGCCAGTAGTTGCGCGATGCCCCGCCCCAGCCCAGCGGCGCCTTCGACAGCGAAGCGGCGTTGCGGCCAGCGGGCGGCCCAGTCGGTCAGCGTCTTGTATGCGGCGGCGTTGACGGTGATCCGCCTTGTCGCCAGCAGGTGACCGGCCTCGTCGAGGGCGACAGCGGTCAAGGAGGACTTGTGCGGGTCGATGCCGATCGTGATCACGGAGAGCCGGGTTCCGGTCGTCGGCGTACGCGTCGAGCAGCCCGTCAACGTCGGCCGGGAGGCTGCAACCCGGCACCGGCGAGCCGGCCTGGTCGTCCATCACGGCGCACCCACCAAAGGTGAGCGCTAGGAGTACGACGAGGGAGTCAGTGGAGCGTCGTCTCATGGCCGCACGAAAGTGGTCCCGGTTGCGTCCGGCTGCCCCGTCGTCGCCACGATTTCGGCTGTACGTCCGGCCCTCAAGTGCTCTCAACCCCACCCGTGGCGAGCGCTTCGCGGCAAATCCGGATGCCCAAGTCAGGCACACCGGTATTCGCTCGGGCGGCTCCGCTCCCTGCGGTCTCGGATGACGACCTTGCCGGGCCCGGTGGTGTTGGCGCAGTCCGGGCAGTGCACGTCGAGGCTGGCGATGTCGGTTGTGATCGCGGCCGAGCCGAAGTAGGCGGGATCGAGAATGAAGGCCACACGGGTGCCGGCTCCGGCTGGAGCGGAGAACTCCGCAGGTGGCTCGACCGGCCGTAAGCCGACGAGGCTCTGCCGAAAGCCGTGGCCGTCTCGCCAGACTTCGACGGTGGTCTGCGAACTCACGGCCGCCGCCGCAGCGCTCAACCAGCGATCGCTGGTAAGCAGCGAGTCGTTGTAGCCGAGATTCGGCATGCCCCGGCCGGTCAGGATGTCCGCCTGGTCGTCGGTCACCGAGAAGATGAGATCAGCGGTGATCTCCGCTACGACGTCGGGCGTGTGGCTCGCGGCGACCCTGGTTGCCGGATGAAACGCGTGCCCCACAACCGCGCAAATCACCCGAGTCGCCAGACGAGGATCCTCCCTGCCTACCCCGAAATACATACCGGGTCGCTTGCGTACGGAGTCGTCGAACTCCAGGACCGTGATCTTCGCGGGGCTATAGTCAGGCTCCGTCACGCCACCAACGCTATCCCGACAAGGCACGCGCGGTCATCGGCAGTTCCGGACACCGACCGACAGCCTCCGACGTCACCTTGCGTAGCGCGCGGATCGCGGCAGATCCGGATAGCCGATCTTGCTCTGGGGTCGGCTCGACGGCTCAACTGGCGATGGCCAGATGGCGGCAGATAAAGTCACGCCAGAGAGCGGTGGCCGTGGGGTCGGTCTCCGCATGCGTGCCGACGTAGCCAGCAAGTTGCTTGTCCTTTGATCCCAGCACGTCGAACAGCGCCAGCTGACCATCCCTGGGAAAAATCTCATCGTGCCACTGGACGTGGAAGAGGACCGGGGCGGTGATGCGCCGGGCATCGCTCGCGACGCGTTCCGGCGCGGCCATACCTTGATGCATGGTGGCCCCCTGCTGAAGGCCGAACTTGCCGAAGACCAAACACCGAATTCGGTCGCCCATTGCGACCGCTACGGGCAGACCGAACCGTGTCCCCATGGACATGCCGAGATATGCGAGCCGGTCGACGGCAGCGAGTCCCGAAGCCGCGATGGCGTCCACGGTCGCCTGCCAGTCTTCTGCCATCCGGTCGAGGACAACCTCGATCCCCGCTTCGGCGATGCGAGCTTGGTACTTTGCAGCCGACAGCGGAGTAGACACGCGATCGCCGTGGCAGGGGCCGTCGATCGCGACCGCCGCGAGGCCGGAATGTGTCGCGAACCAGCGGGCGAGTTCGACGACCCGGCTGCTTCGCTTGTGCCCGCTACCTCCGTGGCCCAGCAGAATCAGTGGACGCGGGGTGGACCAAGAAGACGGCAGCCAGAGTACACCCGGAACGGTGCCGGTCGTGCGGGTGACGTGGAACGACCGCTCCACGACGCCGTCGATCAGCCGGTATTCGAGCCATTCGATAGCCGCCTGCATGAGGTCATCCAACCAGCCGATCATCTGCGCAGCCGTCTCCCGGTCGTACCCCTAGGCCGTGTTCGTAGGGCTCGGAGCCATTGGTTGATGGCTGCGATGGTGAGGGTGGCTTCGTAGCGGACGGCGAGTTTGTCGTACCTGGTGGCCATGGCGCGATGCTGTTTGAGCTGGTTGATGCCGCACTCGACGGCGTGCCGCAGGCGGCAGGTGGCGGGGTCGAACGTGGGCGGGCGCCCGCCTTTGGAGCCTTTGGCTTTGCGGTGGGCGTCCTGATCAGTCTTGCTCGGGATACACGCCCGGATACCTCGCTGGCGCAGGTGGGCCCGGTTGGCCTTGGAGGTGTACGCCTTGTCGGCCAGCACGATGTTCGGGCGGGTGCGCGGCCGACCGCCACCGGTCCGGGTGACATGCACCTTGGCCAGTACGGGAATGAACTGCGGGCTGTCGCCGCGCTGGCCTGCGGTCACCACCACGGCCATCAGCTTGCGGCCCTGCTCACAGGCCAGATGGGTCTTGGTGGTCCACCCGCCCCCCGGGATCGGCCGAGCCCGTGATCGGCCGGCTCCTGCTGGACACCGCCGGGCGGCTGCTTCTGTGTGTCGCCGTCACGGCGGGCCCCGGCGGCGTGCTGGTGGGCCCGGGCGACGGTCGAGTCCACGCTCACCGTCCAGCCGATCAATCCGGCCGTGTCCGCGCGGGCCTGCAACAAGGCCAGGATCTGTGCCCAGACACCGTCGCGCTGCCACCGGCGAAACCACCGGTACAAGGTCTGCCACGGCGGATATACCGTGGGCACGTCGCGCCACGGTGAGCCGGTCCGGACCCGCCACCGGATCCCGTCGATGATCACTCGCATGGTCCATCTGCGTGGCCGATCACGACCCGTTCCCGCGGGCAGCAACGCCTCCAGCGCCGCCCACTGCAAGTCGGTCAGGTCGTGTCGCCTCGCTGCCGCTACGCTCGGCACGAGGTCTCCGGTGTGAAGTTCTGGCTTGGTCGCTGAACCACATACCGGAGACCTCTTCAGTTATCGAACCGCCACGCCGCAACATCGACGGCGCTACGAGACACGGCCTAGCCTAGTACCGACGCAGTTGTCTGCTGGTCGACCCAGTACCACAGGCTGGGCGTCGCCGCTCTGCGCCGAACCGCCCGCGACGCGGTGGACGCCGAGCCGGGGACCACGCCGGAGTCCTGACCGCGTCAGCCGTTGAAGTCAGTCATCAGCCAGATCCGGTCGAAGGCGCGCTCGGCCAGATCCGCATGCTTGATCATGAAGTTGACTACAATCAGCGTCTCGCCGAACGCGTCACCCACCTGCCCCTCGTCCAGCCAGACGGTGGCTAGCACGGTGTGCTCGTTTGCGTTGAGGATGGGGTTGTCCGCGCCGCCGGTGCTGGCGCCGCCGTAACCGCCGAGAGAAAACTCGTAATTGTTGTCCTCGAGGTCCCACATCACCTCTCCGATCACTTCCTCGACCTCGTCACCCAAGCGAAGGTCGAACGGCACCTCGTGCTCGTTCTCCGGAAGGCTCCAGCCGGCACGAGCGTGCAGCAGAATCGGACCGAAGACTGGCACCCCGGGGTTCGGGTGCTCGGTTACCGGAGTGCCGGCCGGCACATGAACGATCCGGCAGTCATTGGGCGTGAAGTCCGGCTCGACGAAGAACAGCAGCGACCCGTCGGCCGGCAGGTCAAGGTCGTGCCCGTGCGAGGGGATGGCGGCAAGGTCGAGCGTCAATACGAGACACTGCCCGGGAGGCCACTCCTCGCCCTCCGGCAACGTCGCGAGACCGCCGAACCGACCGGCCACAGGCAGGCCGTCGCCCTCCGGAACCAGCTCCGTCTGTGGTCGGGCTAGCCGCACCCAGCGCTCGATCTCGTCCACCGGCACGCCCTTTTCCCGGGCTGCGCCCCGAAACTCCTGTCGTACATCCATGGCCGGGCATGGTGCCTGAAGGGTCCGACAAACATCAGAAGGCCGGTTCGCGGCAGGCGCCGAGGCGCAGGCCACCAGGCGGAACGGTGGAGATGAGACCGGTCAAGCTGCCGTCGGGGACGTTGCAGCTGGTCGACAAGCTGGAACCGCGCGACAAGTCGACGTACTACGAAACACGGCCTAGCACCCGCTTGCCGCGGTTGCGAAGCGTGCCCCGATGCCGGCACCAACCGTAGGTGCCGGGCACGCACAGCCCGCGGCAGATTCGCGGACTGTGCTGGCCGAGGCACGGTACCTGACGGGGTCAGTTCGGGCCTTGCTGGTTGACGACCGGAAAGGCCCGCCGCACTTCCGCCAGGAACTCGGCCCGCCGAGCGGCGTAGGTGGTGACCGCCGCCCACAGCGCCTCCAACGCAGCCTGCAGCGGATCCGACTCGCCAGCGGCCATCAGGGCCGGCAGCGCCATCGCGACCGGATCCACCGGAGCGTCGAGAACTGTGTGGAGCGGATCGGCCGGGCCCCGACCCGTCGGTCGCAGCGAGACCAAGGAGAACGTGACGGCCGGCTCGCCCAGGATCCGCGTCAGCAGCGCTGTCGTGTCAGCGAACTCGGCGGGTAGCGGCACGCCCCGATCCAGCGCCGCCCACGCCGGCGCCATCCAGTCGAGGTGCGCAATGCCGGCGACGGAGAACGCTTGCCGCGCCGCCCAGATCGCGATCCGCCGCTGGATGACTGCGTCGACCCCGGCCACCCCGTCGACCAGGTCTCGGTCCAGCAAGGCGATGCCATAAATGTTGCCGCGGACCCGCCGGAGTCGCTCACTCGGCGGGCGCCCGCCCCAGCGCCGCAGCTCATCCCGCCTTCGGTACTCCTGGTCGCGACGTTCCCGCTCCAACCGCTTGAGCATCTCAGCCTCGACCTGCTCCCACAGGGTCGGCGGGGGCGGCAACGCGCAGGCCCAGGCGTGCCAGTAGGCGGCGGCGCCGCTGGTCTGGCGCAGGATCGCGTCGGTGCGCGTCACGCCGTCACCCGGGCCGCCGCCCGTTATGCCCTCCGGCCACAAGCACAGCAGGTAGCGGTCCGGCCGTCGGTCCATGTAGGTGTAGTCGCCCTCGTCAAGCTCGTCAGGGTCGAGCCCGCCGAACGGGTCGCGCCCCTCGTCCATGCCGACGGCGCAGTACCGCACGCGGTAGACCGGCAGCCGGCTGAGGTCCTGCCCTACGGGGGTCAGCGGCAGCCGGGCGAGTGACCCGTCGCCCCACGGAACCAGGTCGACCACCGCGGCCCTCGGCAAAAAAGACACCTCCACCACCTCCTCCCAATCCTCCGCTGCGGCCGACGGCTCAACGTCGTGCAACTCGATCGTGAACCGGACCCGCCCAGAGTGCGTGCCGGTCATCAGGAACAGCGCCCCCGGCTGACCTCCCCCGCAAAGGCCGTTCGCTTGCCCAGCGAACGCCCCGCCCATGTCTGGCAGCTCACGACTCGTCACGTAGATCTGCCCGTAGGCGACCGGAGCCTCGCCGTCGAAGAGAACCCGCATTGGCCGATCCTGTCATCGACCGGCGGGCGCCCGCTGTCCCCACGATGCGGCGACCACGTCGGCGGCTATTCGAATCGACCGCCGCCGGGCGCCCAGTCCACCGCAGATTCACGGCATCCGCTCAGCGGCAGAAGAGTGCGTTGATGGCGAGCCGAGTTCGGGCGTGGGCGGCCGGAGTCCGCCGGTCACGAAGCGCAACGGGTGGCTCTGCAGGTGGTGCGTTCGCTCAGCTCAACCGAGCAGCGGCGGTGTCCCGTACCTCGGGAGTCTCCATCGGGTCGTCGCGGAGATAGCTCAGCTGTTTGCGGGTCATGTCGTCGAGTGGGGCGT
>NZ_JBFABB010000155.1:0-13366 GCF_040640035.1 Micromonospora sp. NPDC023633
TCCACGGCCAGCATAGGCCGCCGCCGACGCCGGCCGCACCGCTGTGGTCAGCCGCGCGGGCGCTCCTCGTCGGCCAACGGCCCGTCGGTCCGCCGTGGCACCGGCACCGACGCCACCGACCCGGGTCGGTACGGCACCGGTGCCGACGGCACGGCCGGAATGGAGGGTGTCGCCGGAGGACCGGGAGACGCCGCGGAGTCCGTCCGTGTTGCCCGCCACCGGCGGCCCCGCGACGCCGTCCGAAACGGAGGATGGCGGCTGGGGGCGGCGGCTGCGCCGTGAGTCGGTCGACGCCGGGGGCATCTCGACCGCGATCTTCCTCGGCTCGGTCGGCGCCGCCGCCGGCTACGTCGCCTCGACCGCGGTGGGCTCGGCCGCGGTGACCGGGGCGAGCACCTTCGTCGTGGTCTACGTGGTTCGACTGCTGGTCGCGACGGCGCTCGGCGGCCGGTCCGAACGCTCCTGACCGAGGGGCGGCGGGTCCGGCACCGCCGTTGGCGCGGCACCGATAGGTTGACTGCCACCAGTCGATCGCCGAGGAGGACGTCCCCATGGCCCCAGCCCCGTCGCGCACCCGAAAGTGGTTGCCGTACACCGCGGCCGTCACCGCCGGGCTGCTGGTCATCGCCGGGACGTTCGTGCTCGTACGGCAGCGGGACGCGGGCACCGACCGGCCCCGGGCCGACTGCGCCACCGACCTGGACGTCAACTCCTCCACCGAGAAGGCGGCGCTGCTGGTCGAGCTGGCCAAGCGGTACAACGACAGCGGTCGGTCGCTCGACGGCGGCGGCTGCGCCGAGGTGCACGTCAGCGCCCTGAACTCGGGCAAGGCCACCGAGGCGCTGGCCGCCGGCTGGAGCGGCACCAACCTGCCGGAGCCGCAGGTCTGGTTGCCGACGTCGAGCCTGTGGACCGGTCAGCTCCAGTTGCTCGACCGGGCCGCCGGGCGGCCGCCGCAGACCCCGGACCGCTACCCGTCGATCGCCAACAGCCCGCTGGTGATCGCGATGCCGCAGCCCAAGGGCGAGCTGGTACGCCAGCGCGGGCCGCTGGGCTGGGGGGAGATCCTCGGCCTCTCCGGACGGCAGGGGTGGGCGGGCTTCGGCCGGCCGGAGTGGGGCCGCTTCACCTTCGGCAAGGACAACCCGAACCTTTCCACCTCGGGGCTGGCGGCGACCATCGCCACCTACTACGCCGCCGCGAAGCGCTCCAGCGACCTGACCAGGTCGGACCTGTCGGACCCGAAGGTGACCCGGTTCATCCGGCAGATCGAGGCCAACGTGTCGCACTACAGCGACGACTCGGTGGAGCTGCTGCGCGACCTCGCCGAGGCCGACCTGGCGGGCGGGGGCGCCGGCGCCGGCGACATGAGCGCCATCGTGATGCAGGAGGAACTGGTCCACCTCTACAACGAGGGCGGGCTGAGCCCGCGGCAGGAGGGCCAGGAGCGGGGCCCCCGGCCGAAGGTGCCGCTGGTCGCCGTCCACCCGAAGGAGGGCACCTTCAACCTGGACCACCCGTTCGTGGTGCTCCCCTCGGCCGACGAACGGCAGCGCGCGGCGGCCAAGGACTTCCTGGCCTTCCTGACCGAGGACGACCAGCAGAGGAGCTTCGCCCGCC
The DNA here is from genome assembly GCF_040640035.1 of Micromonospora sp. NPDC023633. Taxonomy (NCBI): domain Bacteria; kingdom Bacillati; phylum Actinomycetota; class Actinomycetes; order Micromonosporales; family Micromonosporaceae; genus Micromonospora; species Micromonospora sp. NPDC023633. Next base: position 1,621 of record NZ_JBFABB010000155.1, read on the forward strand.
TCGGCTTCCGCGACCACGAGCGGCGGGCCTCGGCGGAGCTGCTCGCCAGCGTCGGCGCCGAGCCCACCGGCGGGCTGACCTACTTCGCGCCGCCGAACCCGGCGGTGGTCGAGGCGATGCTGGACGGCTGGAGCACGCTGCGCAAGAAGGCCAACATCCTGATCGCGCTGGACACCTCCGGATCGATGTTGGCCCCGATCGGCGACCGCACCCGCTTCCAGGTCGCCTCGGCGGCGGCGGCCAAGGGGCTCGCGCTGCTCAACTCCGAGGACCGGGTCGGGCTCTGGTCGTTCTCCTCAGAGACGACGAAGCGGCCCGACAGCCCGTACCGGGAGGAGGTCCGCCTCGGCGACTTCGACCAGAAGCGGATCAACAGCCGCATCGCCGGCCTGCACGTCGCGGGCGAAACCGCGCTCTACGCGACGGTCCGGGCCGCCCACAAGCAGGTGCTCGAGCGGTACGACCCGGACCGGATCAACGCGGTCGTCGTGCTGACCGACGGCAAGAACGAGTACCCCCGGGACAACGACCTGGCCCGGCTGCTCGCCGACGTCACCCTGGACCCGCAGCGCCCGGTGAAGGTCTTCTGCATCGCCTTTGACGGGGAGTCGGACTTCGCCACGCTGGACCGGATCGCCAAGGCGTCGTCGGGCAAGGCGTTCGACGCCACCGACCCCGCCAAGATCGACGAGGCGTTCGTGAAGCTGGTCAGCAGCTTCTGAGCGTCCCGCCCGGAGGGGCCGCCCGGTCAGATCAGCCCGTGGGCCAGCATCGCCTCCGCCACCCGGCGGAACCCGTCGATGTTGGCCCCGGCCACGTAGTCGCCGGGCAGCCCGTACTCCTCGGCGGTGCTCCAGCAGCGGTCGTGGATGTCCCGCATGATGTCGCGCAGCCGCTGCTCCGACTCGGCGAACGTCCACGAGTCCCGGCTGGCGTTCTGCTGCATCTCCAGCGCGCTCACCGCCACCCCGCCGGCGTTGGCCGCCTTGCCCGGCGCGAACCGCACCCCGGCCCGGCCGAGGATGCGTACCGCCTCCGGCGTGGTGGGCATGTTCGCGCCCTCCACCACCGCGACGCAGCCGCCGGCCACGAGCGCGGCGGCCTCCGCGCCGCCGATCTCGTTCTGCGTCGCGCACGGCAGCGCCAGCTCGCAGGGCACCTCCCAGACGGTACGACCGGAGACCGCCACCGCGTGCGGCACGTGCCGGGCGTAGTCGTCGAGCCGGGCCCGGCGCTGCTCCTTCAGCTCCCGCAGCAGCTCCAGGTCGATGCCCTTGTCGTCCACCACGTAGCCGGACGAGTCGGAGCAGGCGACCACCCTGCCGCCGAGCTGGTGCACCTTCTCGATCGCGTAGATCGCCACGTTGCCGGAGCCGGAGACCACGACCCGCTTGCCGTCCAGGCTGTCCCCGGCCCGCCTGAGCATCTCGTCGGCGAAGAAGACCGCCCCGTAGCCGGTCGCCTCCCGGCGCACCTGCGCGCCCCCGTACGCCAGGCCCTTGCCGGTGAGCACCCCGGACTCGTACCGGTTGGTGATCCGCTTGTACTGGCCGAACAGGTAGCCGATCTCCCGGCCACCCACGCCGATGTCCCCGGCCGGCACGTCGGTCTCCGCGCCGATGTGCCGGTACAGCTCGGTCATGAAGCTCTGGCAGAACCGCATCACCTCCCGGTCCGAGCGCCCCTTCGGGTCGAAGTCCGCGCCGCCCTTGCCGCCACCGATCGACAGCCCGGTCAACGCGTTCTTGAAGATCTGCTCGAAGCCGAGGAACTTCACGATCCCGAGGTAGACCGACGGGTGGAAGCGCAGCCCGCCCTTGAACGGGCCGAGCGCGCTGTTGAACTCCACCCGGAAGCCCCGGTTGACCTGGATCCGACCGCGGTCGTCCTCCCATGGCACCCGGAAGATGACCTGCCGCTCCGGCTCGCAGATCCGCTCGATGATGCGCGCCTCGGCGTACTCGGGGTGTCTGGCCAGCGCCGGGCCGATGCTCTCCAGCACCTCGCGTACCGCCTGGTGGAATTCCGGCTCACCCGGATTGCGGGCGACCACGCTGGTGAACACCGTCTCGACGGTCTCCGGCATACCGACACGTCCCTTCGCTTGGGTAGACCCTGTTGCTACCACCCGCGTCGGGTCACCCGCCAGCCGTCCCGGGATACGGACCGTGACCTTCGTCCGGTTCACTGGTCGCGTGGACGAGTCGATCTGGGACGTGGTCCGGGCCTCGCGCGGCTGGCTGGACGCCGCCAACGGCACCGGGCAGACCGAAATGACCTGCCGGATCCTCAAGCTGACCGAGGAGGCGGGGGAGGCGGCGAGCGCCTGGATCGGTCTGCTCGGCCAGAACCCGCGCAAGGGGGTCACGCACAGCCGCGAGGACGTGGCGGCCGAACTGGCGGACGCGGCGTTCACCGCGCTGGTCGCCATCGAGAGCCTCGGGTTGGACGCCCGTTCCGTGCTCGACGCGTGCGCCAGGAAGGCCCGCTCCCGCGTCGGACCGCCTCCCGGCTGAGCCGCCGCGCGCGCCGGCTCAGCCGGTGGCTGCGGTGACGTCACAGACCGTGGCGACGGTCGCCCACCACCTGTTCGCAGAGCGCCGCCTCCGACCGCGCGGAGAACGGGCCGCGGTAGGCGGCGACCGCCAGCCGGGTCTCCTCGGCGACCAGATCGGCGTTGATCTGGGCCGCCACGACCACGCCGGCCGCTGCGGCGGCGCCGACCTGGGCCGCCGGATCGGTGACGTTGCCGGCGACCCACACGCCGGGCACGTCGGTGCGGCCCGTCGCGTCGGCGGGGACGTGCTCGCCGATCCCCGCCGGGTGCTCGACCGGTCGCAGCCCGAGCGCCGCGAGGAAACCGGCGCGCGCCACCATCCGCGACGAGACGGCCAGCGCCTCGCGGCCGACGACCGTGCCGTCGCCCAGCCGTACGCCCACCAGGCGGTCCTCGACGACCTCCAGGGACGCCACCTCGCCGTGCACCACGCGGATGCCGCGGGCGGCCAGCTGCTCGGCCTGCTCGTCGGTGAGGGGCGGCATGGTGTGGCAGAAGTACGTGACGTCGGCGCTCAGCTGCCGGAACAGCAACGCCTGGTGCACCGACATCGGCCCGCTGGCCAGCACGCCGATGGCCCGGTCGCGGACCTCCCAGCCGTGGCAGTACGGGCAGTGCAGGACGTCCCTGCCCCACCGCTCCCGTAGCCCCGGGACCGCCGGCAGCTCGTCCACCAGCCCGGCGGCCACCAGCAGGCGGCGCGCCCGTACCGTCCGGCCGTCGCCCAGCGTCACCGCGAACCCGCCGCCGTCGCGGTCCACGGCACCGACCTCGCCGGTCACCACCCGGCCGCCGTAGCCGCGGACCTCCGCCCGACCGCGGTCCAGCAACTCGGCCGGCCGGATCCCCTCCCGGGCCAGCAGCCCGTGCACGCCCTCGGCCGGGGCGTTGCGCGGGGCGCCCGCGTCGATCACCACCACCGACCGCCGCGCCCGGGCCAGCGTCAACGCCCCGCTCAACCCCGCCGCGCCACCTCCGATCACCACCACGTCGTAGCTGCCATCCAGCCGATCGGTCACCGTGACCACCTCCCGCGACCAAGATGCGACCGTGGCGGCCATGGTGGCAAACATTGTTGCCGAAGTGGCAAGATGACGGCATGGACGACGACCTCGACCAGGCGCTCGGCGCGGTCGGACCCCGGCTGCGCGCGCTGCGCCGGCAGCGGGAAACCACCCTGGCCGACCTGTCGGCGGCGACCGGCATCTCGGTGAGCACGCTGTCCCGGCTGGAGTCCGGTGCCCGCCGGCCGACCCTCGAGTTGCTCCTCCCGCTGGCCAGGGCGCACGGCGTCACGCTCGACGAACTCGTCGACGCCCCCACCACCGGCGACCCGCGCATCCATCTGCGGCCGGTCACCCGCCACGGGATGACCATGCTGCCCCTGACCCGCCGGCCCGGCGGCATCCAGGCCTACAAGCTCGTGATCCCGGGCGGCGGTCGCAGGGCGGAACCCGATCCGCAGACCCACGAGGGCTACGAGTGGCTCTACGTCCTCAACGGGCGGCTGCGGGTCGTCCTCGGCGACCAGGACCTCGTGCTCACGCCGGGGGAGGCGGCGGAGTTCGACACCCGCGTACCGCACTGGTTCGGGTCGGCCGACGCCGAGCCGGTCGAGTTCCTGAGCCTCTTCGGCAGGCAGGGCGAACGCGCCCACCTGCGCGCCCGCCCCAGGACCCAACCCCCACCCGCCGACCACGGATGACCCGCCCCGCCAACCCCCGCTGCCGGCTCTCCCCGCCCGCCTCTGCCCGCTGCCCGTTCTCCCCGCCCGCCGGCCGCCGTCCGCTCATCCCGGTGATCATGGGGTTGGCGGCACCAGCGGAGATCGACATCGCCGCCAACCTCATGATCGACGCGGGGCGGCGGGCGGGGCGAGGGCTGGGGGCAGGGCGCGGGGGAGCGGGGCGGGGGAGTTAGGCGGGGCAGGGCAGCGGGGCGTGGGGTGGGGCGGGAGGATGGGTGGGTGGGTGACGAGAGGGTGTGGGGCGGGCAGCCGGGTGTCGTCGTACTGCCGAGCGGGGCGGCCGTGCGGGGACGGCGGATCGCGGACGTGGCGTCGCCCGCCGACTTCGCCCTGCTGCTGGCGCCCGGGCCGGTGCCCGCCTGGCCGCACCGGCGGATCCGGTGGCCCGACTTCTGGGTCCCGGTCGACCGGGCGGACGCGGTCGACGCGTTGACCGAGGCGCTGCGCCGTGCCCACGGCGGCGAGCGGGTGGAGGTGGCCTGCCGGGGCGGCACCGGGCGTACGGGCACGGCGCTGGCGGCGCTGGCGATCCTCGACGGGCTGCCGCCCGAGCGGGCGGTGGACTGGGTGCGCGCCACCTACCGCCCGCGCGCCGTGGAGACGCCCTGGCAGCGTCGCTGGCTGCGCCGCCTCACCTGACCCCGGGCTCCCCGGGGTCGGGGCGTCGCGCGGTGTGGGACTTGTCATCGGCCGTGTTCGGGCAGCTCACGGGGGGGGTAGGAGAGGCGCGCACCCGATCTCTGAGGTAGGTACCAGGCGCCATGGCTCCACCCCGTACCCCCGTCCGTCGCCACGGCGCCCACCGGGCGCCCGCCCGCCCGGCGGCGGTGATCGCCCGCACGGTGGCGTCCCTGGCCGTCCTCGTCGTGCTCGCGACGCTCTTCCTCGACGCCCTGCTGATCATCGTCGGGCTGCTCACCCCGGTCGCGGCGGCGGTGTCGCCGTTGCGGCGATGGCTGCGCCGGCTGGCGGCGCCGTCCGCCCGGGCGCTCCCCGCGTCGGGACGCTGACGTCCGGCGGGGGAGACCCGGGCATCGCCCGGTCGGTCAGCGGTCCACGTACTCGCGCAGGTGACGGGCGGTCAGCGTGTCGCCGTGGGCGACCAGGTCGGCCGGTGTGCCGGTGAAGACGATCCGGCCGCCGTCGTGCCCCGCCCCCGGCCCGAGGTCGATCAGCCAGTCGGCGTGCGCCATGACCGCCTGATGGTGCTCGATCACGACGACGGTGTTGCCGGCGTCGACCAGCCGGTCCAGCAGGGCGAGCAACTGGTCCACGTCGGCCAGGTGCAGGCCGGTGGTCGGCTCGTCCAGCACGTAGGTGCTTCCGCTGTCGGCCATGCGGATGGCCAGCTTGAGTCGTTGCCGCTCGCCGCCGGAGAGCGTGTTGAGCGGCTGGCCCAGGGTGAGGTAGCCGAGCCCGACGTCGACCAGCCGGTCGAGGATCGCCCGGGCGGCGCCGCCGGGGAAGAAGTCCCGGGCCTCCGTGGCGGGCATCGCGAGCACCTCGCTGATGTTCCTGCCCCGCAGCCGGTAGGTGAGCACCTCGTCGGTGAAGCGCCGCCCCTCGCACCGCTCGCAGACCGAGGCGACACCGGCCATCATCGCCAGGTCGGTGTAGACCAGGCCGATGCCCTTGCAGGTCGGGCAGGCGCCCTCGGAGTTGGCGCTGAACAGCGCGGCCTTGACCCCGTTGGCCTTGGCGAAGGCGGTGCGGATCGGGTCCAGCAGGCCGGTGTAGGTGGCCGGGTTGCTGCGCCGGGAACCGCGGATCGGCGACTGGTCGACGACCACCACGCCGTCGCGGCGGTGCAGCGAGCCGTGGATCAGCGAGCTCTTGCCGGAACCGGCCACCCCGGTCACCACGGTCAGCACGCCGAGCGGGATGTCGACGCTGACGTCCCGCAGGTTGTGCAGGTCGGCGTCGCGGATCGACAGCTGGCCCGACGGCCGGCGTACGTGCTCGCGCAGGCGTACCCGGTGGTCGAGGTGCCGGCCGGTCAGCGTGTCGGAGCGGCGCAGGCCGGCGACGTCGCCGGTGAAGCAGATCCGGCCGCCGGCCGTGCCGGCCCCGGGCCCGAGGTCGACCACGTGGTCGGCGATGGCGATCGTCTCGGGCTTGTGCTCGACGACGAGCACCGTGTTGCCCTTGTCGCGCAGGCGCAGCAGCAGGTCGTTCATCCGGGCGATGTCGTGCGGGTGCAGGCCCACGGTCGGTTCGTCGAAGACGTACGTGACGTCGGAGAGGCTGGAGCCGAGGTGCCGGACCATCTTCACCCGCTGCGCCTCGCCGCCGGAGAGGGTCGCGGACTCGCGGTCCAGGCTGAGGTAGCCCAGGCCGATCTCGACCAGCGAGTCGAGCAGGTCACGCAGGTTGCCGACCAGCGGGGCGACCGAGGGATCGTCGATCGCGCGGACGAACTCGGCCAGGTCGCTGATCTGCATCGCCGAGCACTGCGCGATGTTGCGCCCGTCGATGCGGGAGGACAGCGCCGCCGCGTTGAGCCGGGTGCCCTGGCAGGCGGCGCAGGTGGTGAAGGTGACCGCCCGGTCGACGAACGCGCGGATGTGCGCCTGCATCGACTCGCGGTCCTTGGCCAGGTAGAGCCGGCGTACCTTGACCACCAGGCCCTCGTACGTCCAGTTGTTGCTGCCCACCTTGATCTTTGTGGGCGGCTTGTGGAGGAAGTCCTCCCACTGTTGCGGCGTGTAGTCCTGGAGCTTGGTGTCCGGGTCGAACAACCCGGAGTTGACGATGGTCTGCCAGTACCACGAGTCGACGGCGAAGTTGGGCACCTTGATCGCGCCGTCGTTGAGCGAGCGCTCCACGTCGACCAGTTCGTCGACGTCGAGGTCGGAGACCCGCCCGAGGCCCTCGCAGGTCAGGCACATGCCCTCGGCCAGGTTGAAGCTGAACGCGCCGGCCGCACCCACGTGCGGGGTGCCGAGCCGGCTGAAGACGATCCGCAGCATCGCGTACGCGTCGGTGGCGGTGCCGACGGTGGAGCGCGAGTTCGCGCCCATCCGCTCCTGGTCGACGACGATGGCCGCGCTGAGGTTGCGCAGCGAGTCGACGTCGGGGCGGCTCAGGTTCGGCATGAACGACTGGAGGAAGGCGCTGTAGGTCTCGTTGATCAGACGCTGCGACTCGGCGGCGATGGTTCCGAAGACCAGGGAGGACTTGCCGGAGCCGGAGACCCCGGTGAAGACGGTCAGCCGGCGCTTGGGGATGTCGACCGAGACGGAGGCGAGGTTGTTCTCCCGGGCGCCGCGTACCTCGATCATGTCGTGGCTGTCGGCGGCGGACCGTGCTGGCTGCTGCATGCGAACCCTTCGCGAGATCGTGGGCGGAGTTCCGCCCGAGCTACATCTACCGAGGCCAGGCCGCCTTCAATCGTCTCATTGAACCGCCCGTGGAGGGTTTCACCGCGTCGGGTTGCTACCCAGGCCCGGGAAGGTGCGGGAAGTCTCAAACAGGGTGGAGACGGGTAGGGTGGCCCGGTGGTGGATTCGCGACGACCGGCCGGGCGGTGGCGGGGGGCTCAGGTCGCGGCGACCGCCGGCATCTCCGTCCAGCAGGTCCGCAACTACGTCGACCTCGGCGTGCTGCCGCCGGTCGAGCGCACCCCCGCCGGTTACCGCGTCTTCACCGCCGACCACGTGCGGGCGCTGGCGGTGGTCCGGCGGATGGCCGAGGGGCACGGCTGGGCGCGTACCCGCGAGGTCATGGTCGCGGTGCACCGGGGCGACCTGGCGGCGGCGCTGGCGGCGCTCGACGCCGGCCACGCCGAGCTGGACCGCGAGCGGGCCGACATCCGGCGGGTGCTGGGCGCGTTCGAGACCGTGGTGACCAGCCCGGCGGCCGTCCTGCCGGCGCCCCGGCGCGGGGCTCGCATCGGCGAGGTCGCCGACCTGGTCGGCGTCCGCACCTCGCAGCTACGGCTGTGGGAGCAGCGCGGCCTGCTCCGGCCGGTCCGGGAGCGCGGCACCGGCTACCGGGTGTACGACGCGGCCGAGGTGCGCGCCGCGCAGGTCGTCGCGCTGCTGCGCCGGGGGGCGTACCCGTTCGACATCGTCGCGGCCGTGCTCGACGAGATGCGCACCACGGGCAGCGCCCAGCGCGTCCACGCGGAGCTGGCCAAGCGGGAGCAGGAGCTGCACCGGCGCAGCCTGCGACGGCTGCGCGCCTCGGCGGCGCTCCACGACTACCTGCGGGACCGCGACGCGGCCCTGCCCGGGTGACTCAGCGCAGCACCAGCAGGTCGAGGTGGTCGACGACCGGGCCGCTCGCCCCGGCGGCTGCGGCCCGGAGCCGGGCCAGGCCGTCGGCGTACTCCTCGTCGCTGATCAGCTGGAGCGGGGTGTGGGCCCGGCGGTCGAGGCGCTCGGCGAACTCGGCCAGCGACGCCGCCGTGGTCTGCGCGACGGGCTCGACGGTGCTGACGGTGAACCCAGCCGTGGCGAACGCCGCCCGCACCCGGGCCAGGTCCGGATAGGTCTCCAGGACCCGTACGGCCTCCGGGAACCAGCGGAACAGCGTGATCCGCTGGTGCCGGCCGGGAAACGGCGAGCGGATCAGCACGGGGGCGCCCGGCCGGAGCACCCGACGCAGCTCGCGCGCCGCCGCGTCGAGGTCGGGGATGTGGTGGACCATCGTGGACAGCCACGCGGCGTCGGCCACGGAGTCGCGCAGCGGCAGCGCGACGGCGTCGCCGGCGAGCAGCGGCCGGTGGGTGGCGCGGGAGCGCATCGCCTCGGCGGGCTCCACCCCCAGCACCCGGGCGCCGAACCACTCGGTGAAGGCGGCGGCCCAGGCGCCGGTGCCGGCGCCGAGGTCGAGCACGGTGGTGCCGGTACGCGGCCGCAGGTGTTGCTGCACCGCGTGCCGCCACCGGTCCAGGCCGCTGCGCGGCAGCTCCCGGGTCGCGGCGAAGGCCGCCGAGTCGGTGTCGTCGTAGGGGATCAGAGCCACGGCCATCACCTCGCCACCGTCGCCGGGCGGTCCGGGCGATCGTTCCCCGGTTCTAGTCGGTGGGCGACGCCGGAGGCAACGGCTTGTGAGCCAACCGACGCGCTGCGTCCCGCCCCGTGGGAGCCCACCCGCCGACGCGGGCCGCGCAGGGCTCGCGCCGCGATCCGGGTCAGCGGGACGCGGGTTGCGCGACCCACCCGTCCTGCGCGCCGGCCTCGGGCGGCGCCGGGACGAAGAAGGCGTCGGCGCCACGGAGCGCGGCGGCGTCGCGGAGCACGTCGCCGGGCCGGTTGCCCTGACCGAGCAGCGCGCCGCCCCATCGCATGCCGAGGTAGTCGGCGCTGCGCCGCAGGGTCGTCACCAGCGGGTCCGCCGTGGCCGGGTCCTCGTCGTTGAGGGCGCTGACCGCCCACATCCGGCGCCCGCGCATGCGCTGCCGGAAGTCGACGCCGGGCACCCGCAGCCAGCCCGACCAGTGGTCGAGGTAGAGCTTGGTGGCGGCGCTGACGCTGTACCAGTAGAGCGGCGAGGCGATCACCAGGTCGGTCGCGGCGAGCGTCTCGGTCAGCAGCAGCGCCTCGTTGCCGGTCGGCTGCACGTAGCGCTGCTCGTCGTGCCGGATGTCCCGGAAGGGCGCCAGGGGGTGGTCGGCCAGGTGGAGCCAGCGCTGCTCGACGCCGGCCGGCAGCGCGGCCGCGGCGCGCCGGGCCAGGAGTTCGGTGTTGCCGCCGGAGCGTGAGCTGCCGAGGAGGAAGAGGAAACGCATGACGGCACCGTCCATGTCCGACTGATCGAGGCGTCCATGACGGTATCCGAGTGGACGCCCCTGCCGGCGGCGTGCCGATCGCCGGCGGCGGCGTGCCGGCCGCTGCCGATTTCGCGCCGACCGGTCAGAGCGTCACGGCTGCCAGCACCAGCAGGGCGCACGCCGTCTCGACCAGCCCCACCCGCTTCGGCGTGACCCGGCGCCCGGCGAGCATGACCGCCCGGGCGAGCAGCACGGCGAAGACCACGGCGACGGGCACCGACGCCCAGAGCACGGCGGCGACGGCGGCGACGGCGTGGAACGTCCACGACGCCCACCGGTACCGGACGCTGTCCCGCTCCCGGATCATCGTCTTGACGTGCAGGACCGTGCCGACCAGGTAGCCCAGCGCCACGACCGTCACCCCGGCCACCCTGGTCCACGGCACCCCGGCGACCGTGGCGACGACGAGGCCGAGCAGCCCGCACTGCGTCACGAAGGCGAGGTCGTTGACGAACGCCCGGTCCCGTCGCCAGCGCGCGTAGCCGGCGTTCACGGCGGCGAGGACCGCGTAGAGCGGGGCGTAGGCGAGCGTCGCGGGCCGGGCCACCAGCACCGGCGCGGCCAGCGCGACCGTGGCGAGGCCGTACCCGACGAGCTGCGGCCGTACCCGGCGGAACCGGCCGGTCTTGACCGCCTGCAACCCGAAGTACGACAGCGGGTACCCGGCGAGCGCGGCCCCCAGCAGGGGCAGGTGCAGCGGGTGCGGGCCGGTGACGGTCAGCGCCGCCAGGACGGGCAGCAGCAGCATCGCCCACGCGCCGTGCTGCGGCGGCACCCAGCCCGGCGACCGGCCCCGGGCCGACGCGGGACCGGGAGCGCCCGAGGCGGGCCGCCTGGCCGGGCCGACGACCGGGCGGCGACGGTGGGCCGGGACGGTGGTCACGGGCGCGGCGTCACGGTGAGCAGGACGGCGGCGTCCGTGACGGCGTGCAGCGCGTGCCGCACCGGCGGAATGACCACGAGGTCGCCGGCGTCGCCCTCCCAGGACTCGTCCCCGGCCACCAGGCGCACCTGCCCCACGAGCACCTGCAGCGTCGCCTCGCCCGGGCTGTCGTGCTCGTCGAGGGACCGACCGCCGCGCAGGGCGAGCAGGGTCTGCCGCAGCCGACGATCCCGGCCCGGGTGCAGGGAACGGGCGCTGCGTCCGCTGTCGGCCTCCCGCGCGGCGGCGAGCCGCTCGTCGGCGAGGCGGGTCAGCGAGAGGGCTTCCATGGTCGTCCCTTCGTCGGTGTGGTGCGGCCCGCGAGGCGGGGTCGCCGGTGCGGCGGCGCCCGGCAGCAAACCGGAAGATCGTCTATCGCTTTCAGTTCCCAGCATCCGTCCCGGCGCGGCCCGGCGGCAGGGCCGATGGTCCCGGAATCGGGGCGGCCGGCTCCGCGCGCCGCGCCGCCGCGCACCTCCGGCGGGACCGCGCGGTCCCGTCCCCGGGACGCCGTGGCCGCTGGGCCTGGGGAACCCGGCCCGCGCCCCGAACTCCGCCGACTAGGGTGCGGGGCATGAAGGTTCGGCTGCTGGCGGCCACGGCGACCGCCGCCCTCCTCGGTGCCGGCGCTCCCGTCCCCGCGGCGGCCAGCCCGACCGGCCCCGCCGCTCCCGTCTCGCCGTCTCGGTCGCGCTGTTCGACCTGGAGCTGCCCGGCACCGCCGCCAGGTGGCTGACCTTCGGC
>NZ_JBFABB010000156.1:0-13288 GCF_040640035.1 Micromonospora sp. NPDC023633
CCGGGAGGCCGCCGGCCGGGAGGCCGCCGGCCGGGAGGCCGCCGGCCGGGAGGCCGCCGGCCGGGAGGCCGCCGGCCGGGAGGCCGCCGGACCGCAGCGGGTTCTGCTGTCGACGGTCTGCCCGCCTTGCGGTCTGACTCCTCACGGTCCGCCGCTCGCCGTTTGGCTGCCTTGCGGCGGTCTGGCTGCTCGCCGTGTGGCTGCTCACGGTCCGGCCGCTCGCCGCCTGGCAGTCGGCATGACTCTGGGTAATCACCGGGGGGTGTCAGCCGCCGCCACCGGTCACTCGTCTCAGTCCCTTTGCTCTGCAGCCATCCACGCACCGGCTACGGACGGTGGCTGGTGCGTCGGCGGCTGCAGAGCAAAGGGCCCGGAAGGGGAATCCGATGGCCCGGCGCCCGCGAGGCAAAACCGCTGGTCAGCGGGTCTGTCTCCGAAAACGAGGCCGACGCCTGCCGGAAGCCGGGTAGAGATGACTACCGTGAGTGACGCCGACATCCTCCCGCCAGCATCGTCACGGAAAGTATCGGCGGCGGGCGTTTGCTCAGCGCCCGGCCCGAGTCCCGGCAGTCCCCGGCACGCCCGCACGCGCGGCACGGCCGCCCGCCCACACGTCCGCCCCGCGCACCGGGCACGGCCGGCCGCCCGCACGCCCCGGCCGCCCCCCGCGCGCCCGGCACGGCGGCCGGCGCGGCTACTCGTTGAGTTCCGGGCCCAGCAGCCGGATCTCCTCGATGTCGAGGACGGCCTGCAACTCCCGCAGGACGATGTCGTCGATCTCGTTCGTGTCCCGCAGCCTGGTGATCTCGCGGCGCTTGTGTTCGAGCACGGCGAGCCGCAGCCGCCGGTCGACTTCCCGCGCCCGCTCCGCCGACCGGCCCTCGTCGGTCGAGCGGACGTCGTCGAGGTGCTGCTCGTAGTCCGCCCGGATCCGTTCCACCGCCTCCGGCGCGGCGCCGATCCGTTCGGCCACCTCGGGCAGCACCGCCAGCGCGGCCTCGGTGGCACGCATCCGGGCCAGCCGCAGCTCGCCGACCCGCCGGGTGTCGCCGACCAGGCCCGCCCACCCGACGACGGCGGGCAGCGTGGTGCCCTGGATCAGCATCGTCAGCAGGATGACCACGGCGGTGGCGAAGATGATCAGATCACGATCGTGCACACGGGTGCCGGTGGGAGTGGTCACCGGCACCGCGAGGGCCGCCGCGAGGGAGACGGCGCCCCGGAACCCCGCCCACCCGGCCGCCGTCCGCACCCGCCAGTTGACCCGCTCGTCCTGCTGCGCCGCCCGGCGGTCGACGACCAGGAAGGCGAACGCCGCCAGGTGGATCCAGAGCATCCGGGTCAGCACGACCACGCCGGTCACCACCACCGCGATGACCAGCGCCCGCATCACCGACAGGCTGGTCACCCCACGCAGGGCGCGCGGGATCTGCATCCCGAGGAGCACGAAGAGCCCGCCGTTGACCAGGAACGTGGCGAGGTCCCAGAAGCCGTACGCCAGCACCCGGGAGCGGGCCCGGATGACCCGGGGGGCGGCGTACGACAGCATGAGGCCCGCGACCACCACCGCCAGGACGCCGCTGGCGTGCACCAACTCGGCGAGGAGGAAGGCGACGAACGGCGTGAGGACGCTCAGCGCGCCCTCGCGCAGCGGGTCGTCGAGCCGTCGCCGGACCAGGATCACCGCCCCGCCGACCAGCAGGCCGGCGGCGACGCCGCCGACCGACGCGAGGACGAACCGCTCGCTCAGCCCGATCAACCCCGGCTCGGTGCCGCCCACGATCAGGCCCACCCCGACGGAGAAGAGCACCAGCGCGGTGCCGTCGTTGATCAGGCTCTCCGCGTGCAGGGTGGTGAGGATCCGGCGCGGCATCCGCTTCGCCAGGCCGGCGACCGCCGCGGCGTCGGTCGGCGCGAGCACCGCGCCGAGCACCCAGGCGGCGGCCGGGTCGACGCCGAACCGCTGCACGACGAGTGACACCGCGACCATCGTCGCCACCACCAGCCCCACCGCGAGCAGCGCGATCGCGAGAAGGTTGGTGCGGATCTCGCGCAGGCTGGTGGTGATGCTCTCCTTGTAGAGGATCGCCGGCAGGAACAGCAGCAGCACCACGTCGGGCTCCAGCACCACGTGGGACAGCGGCGGCAGGAGCGCGAGCAGCGCGCCCATCGTGATGAGCAGGACCGGGGGCGCCACGCTGTACCGCCCGCCGAGGGTGGTGCCGACCAGCACCGTGACGCCCAGCACCACGATCAGTTCGAGACCGCCCACGCCGCACCCCCGTCACCGGCCGGCGCCACGGTGACGGGCACGCGCCGGTCGCCTGCCGCCCCACCATCGTGGTACGGCGGTCGGACGCGGCACCCTCGAACCCGGAAACAGTGCACCTCTGCCCGCCGGCATCGACGGCGGCGGCGTCGAACAGGGATGCCTCGCGGTGCGTCAGGAGCCGGTGCCGTGCCAGGAGCGCCAGAGGGCGGCGTAGGAGCCGTCGGCCGCGACCAGCTCGTCGTGCGAACCGATCTCGGAGATACGTCCGTCCTCCACCACCGCCACTCGGTCGGCGTCGTGCGCCGAGAAGAGGCGGTGCGCGATGGCCACGACCGTACGGCCCTGGAGGACGGCCGCGAGGGACCGTTCCAGGTGCCGGGCGGCGCGAGGGTCGATCAGCGAGGTGGCCTCGTCCAGCACCAGCGTGTGCGGGTCGGCCAGCACCAGTCGGGCCAGCGCGAGCTGCTGCGCCTGCGCGGGCGACAGCGGGTGTCCGCCGGCGCCGACCACCGTGTCCAGCCCGTCCGGCAGCCCGTCGGCCCAGTCCAGCGCGTCGACGGCGGCCAGCGCAGCCCGGACGGCCGACTCGTCGGCACCCGGTCGCACCATCGCGACGTTCTCCCGCAGCGTGCCGATGAAGACGTGGTGCTCCTGGGTGACCAGGGCGACGTGCGTCCGCAGCTCCGCCAGGGGCAGCTCGTCGAGCCGCCGACCGCCCACGGTGACCGAGCCGGTGCGGGGCGCGTGCACCCCGGCGAGCAGCCGGCCGAGGGTGGACTTGCCGGCGCCCGAGGGGCCCACCATGGCCAGCTTCTCCCCCGGCTCCGGCACCAGGGTCACCCCGTGCAGCACGTCCCGGCCCTCCCGGTAGGCGTACCGGACGTCCCGGGCGGCGAGCCGACGGTCCCCTGCGGCCGGAGGATCGGCCGGGCCCGGGGCGCCCGCGGCGGGCGGGGTCGGGGCTCCGGCCGGCGGGCCGGCGTCGGCCACCCCGAGCAGGCGAGCCATCGAGGCGCCGCCGACCTGCAGCTCGTCCAGCCAGGAGAGCAGCCGGTCGACCGGATCGATCAGCTGCTGCACGTAGAGCGTGGCGGCGGTGACCTCGCCGAGGCTCACCCAGCCCTTCAGGTAGAACCAGCCGCCGATGATCAGCGTCGCCACCACCGGCAGCACGTAGCCGATCTCGGCGATCGGGAAGAACACCGTGCGCAGCCGCAGGGTGTAGCGCTCGGCCGCGTACGACCGGCGGATGTCGGCGTCGGTGCGGGCCCGGCGGCGCGCCTGCTGCCGCAGCGCCTCCGTGGTCCGCGAGCCCTCGACGGTCTCGCTGATGCCGTCGGTGATGTCGGAGTAGGCGGCGTTCTCCCGCAGGTAGCCGTCCGGGGCGCGGCGCAGGTACCAGCGGGTGCCGGCCCACAGCAGCGGCACCGCGAGCAGGCAGGGCAGCGCGAAGAGCGGGTCGACCAGGAGCAGCGCGCCGACGATGAAGCAGCCGGTCACGACCGCGATCAGCGTCTCTGGCACCGCGAACCGGACCGTCCGCGACAGCGCGGAGACGTCCCGGGACGTCCTGGTGAGCAGGTCGCCCGTGCCGGCCCGTTCCACGGTGGCCAGCGGCAACGCCAGGATCCGGTCGACGAACTCCTCGCGCAGCTCGGCCAGCACCCGCTCGCCGAGCCGGGCCGAGGCCAGGTGGGCGAACCGGACCAGCACCGACTGCACCAGCACGAACCCGGCGATCAGCAGGGCGATCCGGTCGACGGTGACGCCGGACGTGCCGCGGGAGATCCCCTCGACCAGGTCGCCGAGCAGCCACGGCGCGACCAGGCCGGCCGCGGCGGCCAACGCGTGCAGGCCGAGCGCGACCCCGAGCGCCCTCGGATGCCGGCGGACCAGCGTGCGGGCGTAGCGGCGCACCTGGCGCCCGTCGGCGACCGGCAGGGCGGTGGCCATCAGTCCTCCCCCCGGCTGACCGTCGCCCGGTAGCGCGGCTCGCCGTCGAGCAGTGCGGTGTGCGATCCCTCGGCCACCACCTTGCCGTCCTCCACGAAGATCACGTGGTCGGCGCGGTGCAGCACGAGCGGGCTGGTGGTGCAGACCAGGGTGGTGCGGCCCCGCCGGGCCGCGCCGAGGCGGTCCGCGATCCGGGCCTCGGTGTGCGCGTCCACGGCGCTGGTCGGCTCGACCAGCAGCAGGGTCTCCGGGTCGGCGACCAGCGCCCGGGCCAGCCGCAGCCGCTGCTGCTGGCCGCCGGAGAACTCCCGACCACGCTCGGCGACCGCGCTGTCCAGCCCTTCCGGCAGGGCCTCGACGATGTCGGTCGCGCTCGCCGCCGTCAGCGCCGCCGTGATCGTCGCGTCGTCGGCCCGGTCCTGCGGGTCCAGCTCCGCGCGCAGCGGGCCGGTGAAGAGGTGCGCGTCGTTGTCGGCCACCAGGATCCGCTCCCGCACCGTCGCCAGCGCCGCCTCCCGCAGCGGTACGCCGTGCAGCGTCGCGTCCGAGTCGACGTACCGGCCGAGGCGGTCCACGATCGCCGCCGCGTCCTCGGGCGCGGTCGCGGCGAGCGCGGTGAACCGGCCCCGTCGCACCGTCACGCCGGAGGCCACGTCGACCAACTCGCCGAGGCCGTCCGGCAGGGTGGCCGGGCGGGCCGGGTCGAGCAGTTCCGGGGTGAGCCGCAGCAGCCGCACCACCCGCCGGGCGGCGACGTGCCCCCGGGTCAGCTTGTCCACCGCCTCGGTGAGCTGCCGCAGCGGGCTGACCAGGAACGCGGTGTAGCCGTAGAACGCCACGAGCTGACCGGCGCTGATCTCGCCGCGCAGCGCGAACCGGGCGCCGAGCCAGGTGACCAGCACCAGGAAGGCCCCCGGGAGCAGCACCTGGGCCGCCTCCAGCAGCGACTCGATCCGGGCCACCCGCAGGCCGTCGGCGCGTAGGGCCTGCGACCGCGTCCGGTAGCGGGCGGAGAGCACCGGCTCGCCGCCGACGCCGCGCAGCACCCGCAGCCCGGAGACGATGTCACCGGCCCGGGCGGTCAGCGCCCCCTCCGAGTCCCGGTACGCCTGCTGTTGCCGGTGCAGGGGCCGGATGAGCAGCCCGACGACCGCCATCAGCAGCGGCACGCCGAGCACCACGACCAGCCCGAGCGGCACCGAGGCGCCGAGCAGGATCACCCCGACGGTCACGATCGCCACGACCGCGCCGGCGCCCCGGGCGGTGATGTCGATGGCCGAACCGATCTGGCTGATGTCGGCCGTGCCGATGCTCACCACCTCGCCGGCGGAGACCCGGCGGGGCAGCGCGGCGCCGAGCCGGTTGGCCGCGCCCACGGTCAGCTGCACCGTCCGGTACGCCCCGCCGAGGAAGTTGTGCAGCGCGCACCGGTGCCGCAGGATCCCCGCGACGGCCTGGAGCACGCCCAGCCCGAGCAGCGCCAGCCCCCAGGTGAGCAGCGCGTCCTCGTCCCTGCGGGTGAGCCCGTCGACGGCCCGGCCGACGGCCGCCGGCACCAGCGCC
Source organism: Micromonospora sp. NPDC023633 (assembly GCF_040640035.1). NCBI lineage: Bacteria > Bacillati > Actinomycetota > Actinomycetes > Micromonosporales > Micromonosporaceae > Micromonospora > Micromonospora sp. NPDC023633. The sequence goes on from NZ_JBFABB010000156.1 coordinate 5,789, forward strand.
TGGGCGACCATCCAGACGACGCCCAGCAGGATGCCGGCGGTGAGCAGCGCCTTGTTCCGCCCGGCCAGCCACACGAGGTAGCGGGTCGCCGAGCGGGTGTCGGGTACGCCGGGGTCCCCGGCCGGTGGAAAGCGCATGGCCCACCGACGCTAGGTGGCGGGCCGACCGTCCCGCCAACCAATTACCGCCGTGGCGTGCCGCAGCTCACGTCCCCGCCCGCCGGAGGGCCCCTGGCACGGCAGCCGCCGCCCGCCCCGGCCTCAGCGGTCGACCTGGGTGAAGTCCCAGGAGTGCGGCGGGCGGGCCAGCAGCATCGCCGGCGGCTCCGGCAGCGGGCGCGGGTTGCTGCGCCACTTGGAGATGACCACCACCCGGTGGTCGGTGGAGGAGAAGACCTCGCTGGACAGGTGCATCGGGTCGTGCTCGAACTCCGGCAGCGCGGTGTCGCAGACCCAGGTGATCAGGTCGGCGGCGCCGTACGGCTCCGCCCGCCCCTCCCACATCCGCACGATCACGTCAGCCATCCTCGGGGTTCACACGCTGACCGTGGTCAGCGGCATGGCGGAATCGGCGGGCAGGTCCAGGCGGCTCGGCGCGACTCCCGAGGCGACCAGGTGCGAGCCGAGGGCGGCGACCATCGCGCCGTTGTCCGTGCAGAGCCCGGGGCGGGGCACCCGGACCCGGATGCCGTGCGCGGCGGCCCGGTCCTCGGCCATCGCCCGCAGCCGGGAGTTGGCCGCCACGCCCCCGCCGATCACCAGCGTCCCGACGCCGTTGGTCCGGCAGGCGTCCAGCGCCTTGCGTACCAGCACGTCGCAGACCGCCTCCTGGAAGGACGCGGCCACGTCGGCGACCGGCACCGGCTCGCCGGCCCGCTGCCGCGCCTCGACCCACCGGGCCACCGCCGTCTTCAATCCGGAGAAGGAGAAGTCGTAGCGGTGCGCGGCGAGGTCCTTGGCGGCGGTCAGGCCGCGCGGGAACCCGATGGCGCCCGGGTCGCCGGTCCGGGCCTCCCGGTCGATGTACGGGCCGCCGGGGAACGGCAGCCCGAGCAGCCGGGCCACCTTGTCGAACGCCTCGCCGGCCGCGTCGTCGATGGTGGCGCCGAGCGGGGTGACGCCCCGGGCCAGGTCGTCGACGAGCAGCAGGGAGGAGTGCCCGCCGGAGACCAGCAGGGCGATCGCCGGCTCGGGCAGCGGGCCGTGCTCCAGGGTGTCCACGGCGACGTGCGCGGCCAGGTGGTTGACCCCGTACACCGGCTTCTCGGCGGCGATCGCGTAGCCCTTCGCGGCGGCCACCCCGACCAGCAGCGCGCCGGCCAGCCCCGGACCGGAGGTGACCGCGATCGCGTCGATGTCGGCGAGCGTCACCCCCGCCTCCTTCAGGGCCCGCTCCATGGTGGGCACGATGGCCTCCAGGTGGGCCCGGCTGGCCACCTCGGGCACCACGCCGCCGAAGCGGGCGTGCTGCTCGACGCTGGAGGCGAGCGCGTCGGCCAGCAGGGTGTGCCCGCGCACGATGCCGACCCCGGTCTCGTCGCAGGAGGTCTCGATGCCGAGGATCAGGGGTTCGTCAGTCATCGCTCACATCCCGCGTTGCGCTGCATGACCAGCGCGTCGGTGTTGCTCGGTTGGTAGTAGCCGCGCCGCACGCCGATCGGCTCGAAGCCGTACGCCGCGTAGAGCTTCTGGGCGGGGGCGTTGTCCGCCGCGACCTCCAGCAGGGTGCTGCGGGCGCCGAGCCGGGCGGCCTCGGCCAGCAGCGCCTCCAGCAGGAGCCGGCCGACGCCGCCCCGCTGGGCGTCCCGCCGCACCGCGACGTTCTGCACCCACGCCTCGTCGGGCGGGGCCACGGCGAGCCCGGCGTAGCCGAGCACGGCGCCGTCGTCGTCGGTGGCGACCAGGTAGAAGTGCCCGTTGGCCAGCTCGTTCCAGAACATCGCCGCCGACCACTGCTCGGCGCCGAACAGGTCCGCCTCGATCGGCAGCACCTCGTCGACGTGCCACCACCGGAACCGCCCCAGGCGGACGCTCACGGCGTCACCTCGGTTCGCGACTGCGGGGCTCGCAAGACCGGCTCACTCCTCGCGCTCACGGCAGGACCGGCTTGCGGGCGGCCGCCGCCACGGCGTCCGGGCGGCGCAGGTAGAGCGGGGTGAGCGCCTCCGAGGGGGCGCCGGCCCGGATGCGCTCGGCGGCCAGGGTCGCCAGCACGCCCGCGTCCGGGTAGCGGGGCTCGTCCCGCACGGGCAGGGCGAGCGCGTCCGCGTACCGGTGCGCGCCGTCGCCGACCGCAGCCGTGACCGCCAGGTCGCGGGCGCGCTCGGCGGCGACCGCCGGCACGGACACCTCCGGCCCGACGATCCGCTGGCCCGCGCCGTCGTAGACCGCCCAGTAGATCTCCCGGCGGCGCGCGTCGCTCGCCGCCAGCACCGGCTCGCCCGCGGCCGCCGGGTGGCCGATGGCGTCCAGCGAGCAGACACCGTACGTCGGGACGCCCAGCACCTGGCCGATGGTGGCGGCGGTGACCAGCCCCACCCGCAGCCCGGTGAACGGGCCGGGGCCGAGCCCGGCGACGATCGCGCCCAGGTCGGCCGGGCGCGCACCGGCCTCGGCGAGCACGGCGTCGACCTGCGGCGCGAGCAGTTCGCCGTGGGCGCGGGCGTCGACCGTGCAGCGGTGCGCGCGGGTCACCACGCCGTCCGCCGCGACCTCCACCAGCGCCGCGGTCACCGCGGGGGTCGAGCTGTCCACCACCAGTACGAGCACGGTAAGCCAGCCTAGTCGCCCCCGTCGTCACCCCCGGTCACGCCCCGGGCCGGCGGCCGACGGGGCTACGGCCGACGGAGGGCTACGGCCGACGGGGTCTGCGGCCGACGGGTCCGCCGCCAGCAGGGCGGCGGCCGGCCGGCGGAGGTCAACTCGGGGTGCGGAACTTCCGGAGGAAGGCCGGCAGCAGCCAGGGGCGCCGCCCGCTGATGCGCACCTTGCCGGTGAGCACCGCCCGGGCCCGGCTGACCCGGCCGAACATCATCAGGTTGAGCGTGCCGGGATCGTGGTCGATCCGGGCGTCGGGCCGGGCGTCGGGGTCGGCGAACGTCATCCGCCCCCGGTGCAGCAGGAGCCGGACCGGGTCCGCGTACGCCGAGCGGAACTCGACCACGACCGGCCGTTCGCTCGGCGGCGCGCCGCCGTCGATCAGCCGCCCGTAGCCGTGCCGGACCACCCCGGCCAGGAACAGCTCCATGAACAGCGCCGCGTCCCGGCCGGGGAGCGACCACGGCCGCCCGGTGGCGCGGGCGACGTCGTGGCCGTGGATGAGCAGCTCGTTGACCAGGTGCGCGCAGAGGCCGGCGAGGGGCACCCGGGCCCCGCCGAGCCAGGGCACCGTCTCGTCGGGGCGCCGGCCCTCGCAGGCGAGGAGGAGTTGCCCGACGTCGGCCCGCAGCCGGTCGGCCAGGGCCTGCGGCTCGCGCTCGGTGAGGTGCCGGAGCAGCACGTCGTTGAAGTCCGCCACCGTGTCGACGGTGATGTCGGGGAGCTGCCGGTGCAGGCCCGGCACCGGCAGGGGTGGATGCTCCGGGTCCACCAGGCACACGTAGTACCACGCGAGGGAGCCCACGTGGGCCAGCGTGTCGGCCACCGACCAGTGGGCGGTGGCCATCGTCTCGGGCGGGGTGGCGCGGACCAGGTCGAGGAAGCGGTCCGTCTGGTCCGCCAACGCCGTCCGCGCCACCCGCCACCGCTGTTCGCTGACCGTCGCCGCCATCGTCGCCTCCCGGCTCGCCGACCGCCCGAGGCACAGGCTACGACGGACGGTCACCGATCGATGACCGCGAAAGTGCGGAGCTGTCAGCCCGCGGAGCGCTCCCAGTCGACCGTGGGCAGGCCGGCGTCGGCGAGCGCCTTGTTGGCCGCGCTGAACGGGCGGCTGCCCAGGAAGCCGCGCGGGTTCATCGGGCTGGGGTGCCCGGCCTCCAGCACCACGTGCTGCGGGTTGGTGACCAGGGCGGCCTTCTTGCGCGCGTAGCCGCCCCAGAGCAGGAAGACCACCCGGGAGTCCATCGCGTCGAGCGCGCGGATGGTGGCGTCGGTGAACTCCTCCCAGCCGCGGTTGGCGTGCGAGCCGGGCGTGGCCTCGCGGACGGTGAGGACGGAGTTGAGCAGCAGCACGCCCTGCGCCGCCCAGCCGCTGAGGTTGCCGCCGCGCGGCTTCGGCACGCCGAGGTCCTCGCCCAGCTCCTTGAAGACGTTGCGCAGCGACGGCGGCACGCTCACGCCCTCCCGCACGCTGAAGCTGAGCCCGTGCGCCTGCCCCGCCTTGTGGTAGGGGTCCTGCCCGAGGATCAGCACCCGGCAGTCGGCCGGCGCGCAGAGCCGGTAGGCCGAGAAGAGGTCCTCCACCGGCGGGAAGACGGTGCGGGTCGCGTACTCCCCCGCGACGAACGCGGCCAGCTCGGCGGTGCGGGCCGGGTCGAGGTGCGGGGTGAGCACGGCACGCCAGTCCTCCGGCAGCAGCGCCAGCAGGTCCAGGGTGGGGGCGTCGTCGGGCATCGGCAACCTTTCGCCTGTCGGGTCCGTCCCGCGCACTCTAGGCAGCCGGTACGACAGCGCTCACCCGAGGGCCGCCAGGCGCCGCTCCCAGTCGCCGCCGACCGGCTCCAGCTCGACCACCCGGGTGTCGTCGTCGCGCCGGTCGACGCGTACCCGCAGGTGGGCGTCGACCAGCTGCTCGACCAGGCCCTCGCCCCACTCCACCACGGTCACCGACTCGTCCACCGAGGCGTCCAGGTCGAGGTCGTCGATCTCGGCGCGCGGGTCGGCGGCGTCCCCCAGCCGGTACGCGTCGGCGTGCACCAGCGCCACCGTGCCGCCCCGGGCGGGGTCGGGCCGGTGCACCCGGGCGATCACGAAGGTGGGCGAGGTGACGGCCCCGAGCACCCCGAGCCCGGCTCCGATGCCCCGGGTCAGCGCGGTCTTACCTGCGCCGAGCGGCCCGGTCAGCAGCAGCAGGTCGCCGGCGCGCAGCAGCCCGGCCAGCCGTCGCCCGAACTCGTGGGTGTCGTCGACCGTCGGCAGCTTCACGACGTGGCTCACAACGCCTCCAGGAAGCGGACCAGCGCCTCGTTGACCTCGTCGGCGTGCTCCAGCATCACCACGTGCCCGCTGTCGGTGATCTTGACGAACTCGGCGTGCGGCAGCCGCCGGACGATCTCCTCGGAGTGCGTCACGGGGGTGATCATGTCCTTGTCGCCGACGACCACCAGCACGGGGGTGTCCGCCAGCGCGGCGAGCGCCGGGAACCGGGAGTGCGTGGCCAGCGTCCGCAGGTAGCGCGTCACCGTGTCGGCGGAGGTGCGGGAGTTCATCGTCTCGACGTACGACACCAGGGCCGGGCTGGGATGGCGGGTGCCGAAGCCGTACTTGCGGGTGAGCAGCCAGGCCACGTTGGTGGTGGACCGGCGCGCCCGGTCGATCACCGGGCCGCCGTAGCGGGTGACGTTGCCGACCATGTGCAGCACCGGCGCGCCGACCCGGCCGAGCAGGGCGGGCGCGACCAGCTTGGTCTCGGCGACCAGGCCGCCCGAGGTCGCCATCAGCACCGTGCCCACGACCCGGTCGCCGAACAGCTCCGGGAACAACTCGGCGAAGGCCATGATGGTCATCCCGCCCATCGAGTGGCCGACCAGCACCAGCGGCCCCTCCGGGGCGGTCCGGTCGATCACCTCGCGCAGCGTCCGGCCGAGCGCGGTGAGGTCGTACTCGCCGGTCTCCAGCCGCCCCGACCGGCCGTGTCCGGGCTGGTCGTACGCGACGACCCGGTGCTCGCCCCGCTCGGCGAGCAGCTTGCGCTGGAAGTGGAAGGTGCCCATGTCGAGGCAGAAGCCGTGCACCAGCACCACGGTCGGGTTGCCGGGCCTGGGCCGGGTCGGCTCCACCACCTCGACGTGGATGTCGGTCCCGTCGGGCATCTCCAGCCGGAAGGACTCGTCGTGCCGCTGGTCGCCGAAGACCTCCCCGGCGTACCGGTCGGTGGGGTCGGCCTTGAGCTTGCGGACCAGGGCGCGTTCGGTGGCGACGCCGGCCGCGAGCCCGACGGCGGCGACCCCGACGGCGGCCAACGCGCCGACGGCCGCCCTGGCGTGCCCGGTACGCGGCAGCGGGATGCGGGGACGCGTCGTCACGGTCGCTCGCCGACGTGGACGCGGGGCACCCGGGTGCTGCCGAACCGGGTGACGATCTCGTAGTTGATGGTGCCGACCGCCTCGGCCCAGTCGTCGGCGGTGGGCTCGCCGTCGGCGCCGCTGCCGAAGAGGGTGACCACGTCGCCGGCAGCCACCGGGTCGTCGCCGCAGTCGAGCACGAACTGGTCCATGCAGACCCGCCCCGAGATCGTCCGGCGCTTGCCGCCGAGCTGCACCGGGCCGCTGTTCGAGGCGTGCCGGGGCACCCCGTCGGCGTAGCCGAGCGGCACCACCGCGAGGTTCGCGTCCCGCTCGGTGGTGTAGGTGTGCCCGTACGAGACGCCGGAGCCGGCGGGGACGCGCTTGGTGAGCATCACCCGGGCCCGGGCGGTCATCGCCGGGCGCAGCCCGTAGCTCTCGCCGGACACCGGGGAGAGGCCGTAGACGGCCAGCCCGGGGCGGACCAGGTCGAAGTGGGTGTCCGGCCGGGTCAGGGTGGCCGCCGAGTTGGCCAGGTGCCGGTAGCGCGGCCGCAGGCCGGCCTGCTCGGCCATGCCCAGCCCCTCGTGGAAGACGGCGAGCTGGCGGTCGATGGTCGGGTGGCCGGGCGAGTCCGCGTACACGAAGTGGCTCCACACCCCGACCACCTCGACCAGGCCGTCGGCCTGCGCCTTGGCGGCGGCGTCGAGCAGGGCCGGCCAGTCGGCGACGGTCGCGCCGCCCCGGGCCAGCCCGGTGTCGATCTTGAGGTGCAGCCGGGCCGGTCGGCCGGCGGCGCGGCCCGCCGCGACCATCTCGTCGAGCTGGGGCAGGCTGGCCACGCCGAGGTCGACCCCGGCGGCGACGCCCTCGTGCAGCGGCAGCCCGGGCGCGAGGAGCCAGGCCAGCACCGGCACGGTGATCCCGGCCCGGCGCAGCGTGAGCGCCTCGTCCAGCGTGCAGACCCCCAGCCAGTCCGCCCCGGCGTCGAGGGCGGCGCGGGCGGCCGGGACCATGCCGTGGCCGTAGCCGTCGCCCTTCACCACCGCCATCAGCTCGGCGGCGGTGCCGGATCTCAGCCGGCTCACGTTGTCGCGGATCGCGTCCAGGTCCACGCGCACCTCGGCCTGCCACATGCCCCCAGCCTACTTTCCGCGCCGATCTCGCCGGCCGAGGCCGGCCCAGCCGGTGCGCCCCGGCGCGGGAGGTACGGCCGGGTCAGCCGAGGCGGGCGAGGACCGGGCGGAGGGCGTCGGCCACGTCGGGCGCCGTCACCGGCCCGCCCCGGGCCGCCTCCCGGCCGGCCAGCCCGTGCAGGTACGCGGCGGCGGCCGCCG
>NZ_JBFABB010000157.1:0-13209 GCF_040640035.1 Micromonospora sp. NPDC023633
CTCGTACACCGGTTTACAGACACAGCGACACAGAAGTGATCTTCGCTGACACAGTCAGCGAAGGTCACGTCCAGGTATCACAACACTCTCTCAGGGGGTGTGCGGCTCGGCCATCGCAACGGCGATCTTGCGGGGGCCGGTGAACGGCTCCCGCCCGTGCGCGGCGGTCATGTTGTCCACCACCAGCACGTCGTCGCGCCGGTAGTCGAAACGGACGCTGGCCGCCCGGTACGCGGCCCGCAGGTGGTCCACGACGTCGGCGGGGATCTCGCCGCCGTCGCCGTAGTAGGTGTTGGCCGGCAGCCCCTCGGTGCCGAACATGGCCAGCAGTCCCTCCTGGAGGTCCTTGGCCAATGTGCTCACGTGGAAGAACGTGGCGTGGTTGAACCAGCGCGGGGTGTCCGAGCCGGGGCGGTGGTGCACGGCGTCGCGCACCGCGCGGGTACGCAGCCCGTCGGCGCCCCGCCACTCCAGCTCGATCCGGTTCGCCGCCGCGTACGCCTCGACCTCGGCACGGTCGTCGGTGCCGAACACGTGCTGCCACGGGGTGCCGAAGTCGCCGTGGAAGTTGCGCACCAGCGTCCAGCGGCGGCGGACGAACTCCTCCCGCACCGCCGGATCGATCTCGGCGTACACCCGGCGGACGTCCGCCAGCGGGGTGGCGCCCTGCGTCTGCGGCGGGGTGAGGCAGTAGAAGAACAACGTCAGCGGCCAGCGGGCCTGGTACGAGTTCTCGTTGTGCAGGAAGATCTCCTCGTCGGGCGGGTAGTCGGTCGAGGTGTAGACCCGGCCCGCGATGGCGTGCCGGGGCGACGAACGCTCGGTGTAGACCAGCGGTTCCCCGGACAACGCCCGCACCGCCCGGTCGAAGCCCTCGACGCCGCCCACGTCGAACCCGCGGAACAACAGCCCGCCGTGCTCCACCAGGCTCGCCCGCAGCTCCGCGCGGCGGGCGGCGATCAGCTCGGTCAGCTCGCGGCCGTCGTGCTCGACGACCACCGGCAGCGTGGCGGTCCGGTCACTCATGCTCTCACTCCTGTCGTCGCCCGCCGTCGCCGCGGGCGGCCGCGGAACGGCGGGATGGCGGGCGTGCCGGCGGCCGTGGCGGTCGGCTCACCCCTGGTGCCGGGCGGCGGCGTCGGTGCGGGCGGCGGTGAGGTCCGCCCGGATCACGGCGAGCAGCTCGGGCAGCCGCTCGTTGAGGAAGAAGTGCCCACCGTCGATCTCGTGCAGGGTAAAGCCGGCGGCGCTGTGCTCCCGCCAGCCGTCGCTGTGCTCCCGGCTGACGGTGTGGTCGCTGCGACCGCTGAACGCCACGATCGGCATCGGCAGCGGTTCCTCAGGGGTGTAGCGGTAGTCGTCCACCTGGCCGAGGTCGGCGCGCAGCAGGGGCAGCAGCAGCTCGACCAGCTCGGGGTAGTCCCGCAGCCCGGCCGGCAGCCCGCCGCCGGCCTCCAGGCGGCGCAGCAGCTCGTCGTCGTCGACCCGGGACAGCCCGTCGAAGTGGCTTGGCGCGTGGACGTGCGGGGCGCGGGCGCCGCCGACGTAGAGCCGCAGCGGCAGTGGACGTCCGGCGCGGCGCAGCTCGCGGACGACCTCGAAACCGACCCGGCCGCCCATCGAGTGGCCGTAGATCGCGTACGGGCCGCGGATCCGTCCGGCGATGGCGTACGCGACGTCGACGGCCCGGAACACCGGATTCTCGCTGATCCGGTTCTCGCGGCCGGGCAGCTGCACCGGCAGCACCTCGACGTCCGGGCCGAGCCCGTCCTGCCAGCGCCGGAAGACGCTCGCGCCCCCGCCCGCGTAGGGCAGGCAGAACAGTTGGACCGGCGCCGGGTGCCAGCCGCCGGCGGAGAGGAACCAGGTCACGGCGTGCCTTTCGTCGAAGGGTCGTTCCGGTGCCGCCGGCGCGGGACGGGTGGCCGGCCCGGCGCACCGGGGGCGCCGTGGAGTGCGGCGCCCTCCGGTGCACGGCGGGCCAGCCGCGATCGGGCCGTCCGTGACGGTGCACGAACGGCCTCATGATCTGCCTATAGATTCACGATGGAAGCAGCATAAGGCTCGATGTCCGCTCCCGAAGATCCGCGTGACGCCGCGGCGCGGGGCCGGGCGGTGCGGGGACGGCCGGTCAGGCGTCGTCCGGCCGGGGGATCGGTTCGGTCATGCCGTCGAAGTCCCGGGGCAGCCGGGCCACCATGTCGCGGAACTCGTCGACGGTGACCGCCTCCCGCAGGGTGGCGAAGACGGCGCCGGTTCCCGCCCGGGCGGTGGCCTCGTCCACCCCGGCCCGCTCCCCCACCCGACGCACGAAGTCCGCCGGCCCGAGCGCGGCCGCCGGACCGTCGCCGGGACCGGACCCCGTGAGGTAGCCGTCCAGCTCGTCGGGGAGACGACCGGCCGGGCCGCCGCTCATCCGTTCCACCATGGTCTGCAGCACGGCGCGGGCGATCGTGGCGGCCCGGGCGGTGGGCAGTCCGGCGCGGCGGGACACCGCATCGACGAATAGGGGAAACCGCACGGCAGGCTCCTGTCGTCACCGGGGCCCGCGCTTACCCGCCCCCGGTGCCGGCAAACGGCCTCCCCGCCGGGGCGGGCGTCGCGCGCACAGAGGGTGCGCCGCGCCACCCCCGCTTGACATCGCCCGGTAGCTCAGCGATGGTTGACTCAATGAACGCTGAAGCTTCCCTGGCCGCGCGCGCCCGGATCCACGCCGCCCTCGGCGACCCGGCGCGCCTGGCGATCGTGGACGCGCTGCTGCTGGGCGACTCCTCCCCCGGCGAAATCGCCCACGCCCTCGACCTGGCCACCAACCTGGTGGCCCACCACGTCAAGGTGCTCACCGACGCCGGCCTGGTCACCCGCACGCGTTCCGAGGGCGACCGGCGCCGCACCTACCTGCGGCTGTGCCCGGCGGCCCTGTCGACGCTGGCCCCGCCGCCACTGGCCGAGGTGGGCCGGGTGGTCTTCGTCTGCACCCACAACTCGGCCCGCTCCCAGCTCGCGGCCGCCCTCTGGGCGCGGCGCACGCACGCCCCGGCCGCGTCGGCGGGCACCAGCCCCGCCTCCCGGGTGCACCCCCGCGCCGTGGCGGTGGCCCGCCGCCACGGGCTGCGCCTCGACCCGGTCGGCACCGCCCACGTCGACGACGTCGTCCGCACCGGGGACCTGGTCGTCGCCGTCTGCGACAACGCGCACGAGGGCTTCGGCGGTGCGGCCCGGCCCCGCCTGCACTGGTCGGTGCCCGATCCCGTCCGCGTCGACACCGACGAGGCGTTCGAGGCGGCGTACGCCGAACTCGAGGCCCGGGTCGACCGGCTCGCCCCCGCCGTCACCACGAAAGCGGCGCGCTGACCGCGAGCCGCCCGCACGCCCCCACCGCCGCGCCCAGCGGGCGCGACGCGCCCGAACCGACGACCCGAACGGGAGCCCCGTGAGCACCACCACCCACGACGATCCGGCGGCCACGGCCGTGGTGGGACGCCTGTCCCGCCTCGACCGGTTCCTGCCGGTCTGGATCGGCCTCGCGATGGCCGCCGGCCTCCTGCTCGGCAGGCTGGTACCCGGCCTGGACACCGCGCTGGACGCCGTGCGGATCGGCGGCGTCTCGCTGCCCATCGCCCTCGGCCTGCTGATCATGATGTACCCGGTGCTGGCCAAGGTCCGCTACGACCGGCTCGACGCCGTCACCGGCGACCGGCGGCTGCTGGTCTCCTCGCTGGTGCTGAACTGGGTCCTCGGGCCCGCGCTGATGTTCGCCCTGGCCTGGATCTTCCTGGCCGACCAGCCGGAGTACCGCACCGGCCTGATCATCGTCGGGCTGGCCCGCTGCATCGCCATGGTGATCATCTGGAACGACCTGGCCTGCGGCGACCGCGAGGCCGCCGCGGTGCTGGTCGCGCTCAACTCGGTCTTCCAGGTGCTCGCGTTCGGCGTGCTCGGCTGGTTCTACCTCGCGGTCCTGCCGGGCTGGCTGGGCCTGGAGGGCGCCGAGCTGGCCGTCTCGGGCTGGGACATCGCCCGCAACGTGCTGATCTTCCTCGGCGTCCCGCTGCTCGCCGGCTACCTCACCCGCCGCCTCGGCGAGCGGACCCGGGGCCGCGACTGGTACGAGCGCCGGTTCCTGCCGAGGATCGGCCCCGCGGCGCTGTACGGGCTGCTCTTCACCATCGTCATCCTGTTCGCCCTCCAGGGCGAGGCGATCACCGACCGACCGCTGGACGTGGCCCGCATCGCCCTGCCGCTGCTGGTCTACTTCGCGGTGATGTGGGCCGGGTCGTACGCCCTCGGCCGTGCGGTCGGCCTCGGCTACGCGCGCACCACGACGCTGGCCTTCACCGCCGCCGGCAACAACTTCGAACTCGCCATCGCCGTGGCGATCGGCACCTTCGGCGTCACGTCCGGGCAGGCCCTGGCGGGCGTGGTCGGGCCGCTGATCGAGGTGCCGGTCCTGGTCGCCCTGGTCTACGTCTCGCTCTGGGCACGCCGCCGCTTCTTCCCGTCGCCGGCCCCGGGCCGGCCGACCGCCGCCGTCCCCCGCTGAAAAGGGAGCACCCCATGACCGCAAGGCCCACCGTCCTCTTCGTCTGCGTGCACAACGCCGGCCGTTCGCAGATGGCCGCCGGCTGGCTGCGCCACCTGGCCGGCGACGCCGTCGAGGTGCGCTCCGCCGGCTCGGCGCCCGCCGGGACCGTCAACCCGGCCGCCGTCGAGGCGATGCGGGAGGTCGGCATCGACATCAGCGCACAGACCCCGACCCTGCTGGAGTACGCCACCGCCGAGTCCTCCGACGTCATCGTGACGATGGGCTGCGGTGACGCCTGCCCCGTCTTCCCCGGCCGGCGCTACGAGGACTGGCAGCTCGAAGACCCGGCCGGCAAGGGCGTCGAGGCCGTCCGGCCGATCCGCGACGAGATCCGGGCCCGGGTGGAGCGGCTGCTGCGGGAGCTGGTCCCGGCCGGCTGAGCGGCGCGGGCCGGCTCAGCCGGCCGGGTCGTCGGCGAGGACGTCGAGCAGCAGCGCGGCGGTCCAGCCGAAGGCCGGCGAGCCGAGCCCGGCGCCGGTGTCCGGGTGGAAGTACTCGTGGCAGCCCGAGCGGGCCACCAGCTCGATCATCGAGTCGCGCAGGCCGGCCGCCAGGTCGGGGCGACCGTGGCGCAGCAGCCCTCGGCGCACCAGCCAGTCGACGTTCATCCAGCTCGGCCCGCGCCAGTAGCGCAGCGGCTCGAAGTCCGGCGCGGTGCGGTCGTGGCTGGGCAGCGGCCGGTCCATCCGGGCGGCCAGCCCGAAGCGCGGCGAGCACGCCTCGGCGACCAGCGCCGACACCTGCCGGGCGGGCAGGTCGGGCAGGACCAGCGGGGCCAGGCCGAGCACCGTGCGGGCCGGCACGAGGCGGTCGGCGCGCAGGTCCCGGGGGTGGAAGGTGCCGGTCGTCGGGTCGTACAGCCGGCGCACCAGGGCCGCGGTGATCCGCGCGGCGCGCTCGCGGTGCGGGCCGGGGTCGGCGCCGACGAGCGGCGCGATCCGGGCGAGGGCGTGCTCCGCAGCACCCATCGCGGCGTTGACCAGGGGGCACTCCACCAGGAACGGGTGCCGGGCGGCGAGGTCGTCGTCGCGGTAGCGGCGCTCGCGGTAGGACGCCACGATCGCGACGTAGCGCGCGTAGTCGAGGTCGGTGGGGCGGTGCGCGGCGTCGGCGTGCGCGGTGTCGTGCCGGCGGTACGCGCGCATGACGGCCGCGTCGGCGGGCACCGCCGCCATCGGCGCGTCCCAGGCGGGGCTGTTGTCCAGCCCGGACTCCCAGGGGTGGACGATGCTGGCCAGCCCGCCCCCGCCGACGTCCCGGCGGGTGGCGAGGTAGCGCTGCTGGGCCACCAGCCGGGGATAGAGCCGGCGCAGCGCGGCCCGCGCGGCCTCGGACGGGAACCGCCGGTACGCCAGCCAGGCGGCGGGCGCGTGCACGGGCGGCTGGATCAGTCCCGACGTGGCGGCGGCCGGGGCGCCCTCGGCGAGCGCCGAGTTCCAGAACTCCGGCCCGGGGAAGTACGAGCCGACGCGCAGCGCCGGGTTGAACACGATGTGCGGCACCCGGCCGTCGACCCACTGGGCCCGGAACAGGCTGGTCAGCTCGCGCCAGGCGCGGTCGGGGCGGACGTGGGACCAGCCGATCGCGATGAACGCCGAGTCCCAGCTCCACTGGTGCGGATAGAGGGTGCGCGAGGGCACCGTGTGGTCGTGCTCCCAGTTGGCGTCGAGGGTGGCGACGGCGAGGCGGCGCAGGGCCCCGGCGTCGCGGGCCCCGGCGTCGGCGGTGCCGGTGTGCGGGCCGCCGGCGGTCCCGGTGCTCATGCCGCCGCCTGCCGGGGCTGGGCGTGGCGCAGCACGGCGGCGGCCTGGTGCAGGGCGCGGACGGGGTCGCCGCGCAGCCGGCACTCCAGCGCCAGCCAGCCCCGGTAGTCGATCTCCAGCAGGGTGCGGACCAGCGCCGGCCAGTCGAGGTGGCCGGCGCCCGGCTGGTAGCGGTTGGAGTCGCTGACCTGCACGTGCCCGAGGTACGGCGCGGCGGCGCGCAGCGCCCGGTGCACGTCGTCCTCCTCGATGTTCATGTGGAAGGTGTCCGCCACCACCCGCACCGAGGGCAGCCCGACGGCCGCGCAGAGGGCGACGGCGTCGTCGAGCCGGTTGACCATGTGGTCCTCGTACCGGTTCAGCGGTTCCAGGAAGAGGGCGACCCCCTCGGCGCGGGCGTGCTCGCCCAGCTCGCCGAGGGCGTCGACGAGCACCTGCCGGTCGCCGGCGGACGAGCGGGGCGGCTCGAACGGCGGCAGCCGCCGGGAGAACATCCCCCAGGCCGCCGGGGTCATCGCCCCGACGCCGCCCAGCTCGGCGATCACCGAAAGCTGCGAGCGCAGGTTGCGCACCGCGTCGCGGGACCGCCCGGGGTCGAAGTCGCCGATGAAGTGGTCCATCTCCACGCAGACGGTGGGCATGACCACCCCGGCCGCGCGGGCCCGGCGCAGCTCGGGCAGCCGGCGGGCGAGGCCGAGGTCGCCGGAGCCGCGCAGCTCGATCGCGTCGTAGCCGAGCGCGGTGGCGAGCGCGTACTTCTGGATCAGGTCGGTGCCCGGCAGGAGCTGCTCCTGACAGGCCAGGGGAATCGTCATCAGAACCTCAGCACCACTTGGAGGACGTCTGCGTCACCGCGGTCGAGCAGCGCCAGCGCGTCGGCCACCGCGCTCGCGTCGACGACGTGGCTCACCAGCGGCAGCGGGTCGACGCTGCCCTCGGCCACCAGGTCCATGAAGGTGTGTGCGACACGGGCCCCGGTCCACCGGCCGGCCATGCCGGGCGCCGGGGTGGGCCCGGAGACCTGGGCCGCCACCAGCTGGATCCGGTTGTGGTGGAACTCCTCACCCAGGCCGAGCCCGTCGGCCTGTCCCTGGTAGAAGCCGGCGGCCACGACGCGGCCGGCGTGGGCGGTGGAGCGGATCGCCTCGTGCAGCGCCGGGTAGGCCCCGGACAGTTCCAGGCAGACGTCCGCGCCCCGGCCGCCGGTGGCCCGGCGCAGCACGGCCGCGGCCGACTCGGCGCCCGCGTCGACGACGATCCGGGCGCCGAGTCGGCCGGCGTGCGCCAGCCGGGCGGGCACCCGGTCGA
Source organism: Micromonospora sp. NPDC023633 (assembly GCF_040640035.1). NCBI lineage: Bacteria > Bacillati > Actinomycetota > Actinomycetes > Micromonosporales > Micromonosporaceae > Micromonospora > Micromonospora sp. NPDC023633. The sequence goes on from NZ_JBFABB010000157.1 coordinate 7,657, forward strand.
CGGCGACCACCCGCGCGCCGGAGAGGTAGGCGAGCCGGGTGGCGAGCAGCCCGATGACGCCCTGCCCGAAGACCGCGACCCAGTCGCCCAGGTGCAGGTCGCCGGCGAGCACCGCGGTGAGGGCGATCGCCCCGGGCCGGGCGAAGACCGCCGCGATGGGATCCAGCCCGGCGGGCAGCGGATGCACCGCGTCGGCGGGCACGACGGCCTCGGCGCGGTGCCCCCAGATGCCCCAGACGACCTGCCCGGCCCGCCGGTCGGCCACGTCGGGCGCGACCTCGACGATCTCGCCGACCTCCTCGTAGCCGAAGCCCACCAGCGGGTACGGCACGGAGGTCTGCCGGGGCACGAACATCCGGCTGACGTCGTCCCAGTCCTTGCTCAGCCGGGGATTGCTGCCCCGGTAGAGGGTGAGCTCCGTGCCGGCCGAGATGCCGGAGTAGCAGGTGCGGATCCGGACCTGGCCGGGGCCGAGCGGGTCCGGGGGGCAGGGCTCGAGGCTGATGCGTCGGGGCCCGGCTAGTGAGACAACCCAGTTGACCATGAGTCACATCCCGGTAGCACTGGGCTCCAGTGTAGGCAAAAAATCGGCATATGTCTTGTAATTGATCAATCCAACGCGTTGAATCCCTTCTATACCCTTCGAGAGGAGTGCCATCGATGTCAGCACCTCCGATGCGGATACTCGCCGCGACACTGATCATGGCAGTCACCGGGGCCAGCCTGCTGGCCTGCGGCGACGGAGAATCCGACAGCAACAGCAGGAAGATCACCGTGTGGAGCCTGGAGGACGTGGCCGACCGGGTCACCGCCACCAAGGCGATCATCGCGGACTTCACCGCCAGCACCGGCATCGCCGTCGACCTGGTCACCGTCAACGAGGACCAGTTCCCCTCCCTGATCGCCTCCAGCGCCGCCGCCGGCGAACTGCCCGACGTGGTCGGCTCGGTGTCGCTCGCCGGCGTCCGCACCCTCGCCGGCAACGACCTGCTGCACCCCTCGGCGAACGCGGAGGTCGTCGAGAAGCTCGGCCGGCAGACCTTCTCGCCGCGGGCCCTGGAGCTCACCGCGGACGACGGCCGGCAGCTCGCCGTGCCCAGCGACGGCTGGGGCCAGCTGCTCGTCTACCGCAAGGACCTCTTCGCCGCCGCCGGGCTGCCCGCTCCCGACACGTACGAGAGGATCGCCGCCGCCGCGACGAAGCTCAACACCGGCGGCGTCGCGGGCATCACGGCCGCCACCGCCCCCGGCGACGTCTTCACCCAGCAGACCTTCGAGCACCTGGCGCTGGCCAACAACTGCCAGCTCACCGACGACTCCGGGGCCGTGAAGCTGGACTCCCCCGAGTGCGTCGAGGCGTTCCGGTTCTACGGCGACCTGATGCGCACCAGCTCGGTCAAGGGCGCGCAGGACGTCGACACCACCCGGGCCACCTACTTCGCCGGCAAGGCGGCCATGCTGGTCTGGTCGCCGTTCATCCTCGACGAGCTGGCCGGCCTGCGTAACGACGCCAAGCCGACCTGCCCGCAGTGCCAGGCAGACCCGACGTTCCTCGCGAAGAACAGCGGCTTCGTCACCGCGATCAAGGGCCCGAACGGCGCCGAACCCGCCCAGTACGGCGAGATCAGCTCCTGGGCCGTGCTCGACGGCGCCGCCGCCGACCCGGCGCGGTCCTTCGTGGAGCACATGCTCGGCGACGGCTACCCGCGCTGGTTCGGCATGTCCCCCGAGGGGCGCTTCCCCGTCCGCAAGGGCACCGCGCAGGAGCCGGAGAAGTTCCTCACCGCCTGGAACGCCAGCCAGGCCGGGGTCGACACCAAGAAGCCGCTCGCCGAGGTCTACGGCGACGAGGTGCTCGCGGGCCTGCGCGGCAGCCCCGACACCTTCCAGCGCTGGGGCCTCACCCAGGGCCAGGGCAAGCTCGTCGGCGCGATCCTCGGTGAGCTGCCGGTGCCCAAGGCCCTGAACGACGTGGTCGCCGGCAAGACCGACGCCGCCGCGGCCGCCGGACGGGCGAAGAAGGACGTGGAGGCGATCAAGGCGGGCGTCAATTGACCACCGCCCCACCGGACACCGGCCGCTCCCCCGCCCGGGAGCGGCCGGCCCCGGCCCGCCGCCGCAGGCCACTGACCCTGCGCCGCCGCGAGTCCCGCGCCGGGCTCGCGCTGGTGGCCCCGACGCTGCTCGTCGTGGTCGCCGTGATCGGCATCCCCATCGTCTGGACCGTCGTGCTGGCCTTCCAGCGGGTACGCCTGGCGACGCTGCGGCGCACCGGGCTGTTCGGCGAGTTCACGATGGACAACGTCGAGCGGGTGCTGAACACCCCGGGCTTCGCCGACACCCTCTGGACCACGCTGGTCTACGCCGTGGCCAGCACCGCCGGCTCGATCGCGCTCGGCCTGGTGGCGGCGCTGGTCGTCCGCCGGCCGTTCCGGGGCCGCACCCTGGTGCGCGCGTCGATGCTGCTGCCGTACGTGGCGCCGGTGGTCGCGGTCACCTTCGTCTGGCAGGTGATGCTGGACCCGCAGCTCGGCATCGTCAACGACTGGGGCCGGCGGTTCCTCGGCTGGGACACCCCGGTGCCGTTCCTGTCCCAGGAGTCGACCGCCCTGGCCACGGTCGTCGCCTTCGAGGCGTGGCGCTACTTCCCCTTCGCCTTCCTGTTCCTGCTCGCCCGGCTCCAGGCGGTCCCCGGTGAGCTGGAGGAGGCGGCCCGGGTCGACGGGGCCACGCCCAGCCAGCGGTTCCGGCACATCCTGCTGCCGCAGCTGCTGCCGGTGATGGGCCTGCTGGGGGTGCTGCGGTTCATCATGACGTTCAACAAGTTCGACGACGTCTACCTGCTCACCGGCGGGGCCGCTGGCACCGAGGTGGTCAGCGTCCGGGTCTACGAGTTCCTGACCGCGCGTACGGACATCGGCGCGGCGGCGGCGCAGGCGGTCGTGCTCGCCGTGGTGCTCATCGTGTTCGTGGTGGTTTACCTGCGCTTCTTCGGCGGACGGAGGGACGGCTGATGGACCGGGACCGGATCGAGACGGTGGGCCTGCGCTGGCTGCGCCGGCTGGTGATCGCCGCGTTCCTGCTGGTCACCGTCTTCCCCTTCTACTACATGCTGGTGCTCTCGGTGCGCCCCATCGAGCGGCTGCTGCTCGACCCCGGCTCGCTGGTGGTGGGCCTCGGCGAGCTGACCTTCGACACGTACGCCGAGGTGGTCAGGGCCGTCGACGACGGCGGCCAGGGCTTCCTCACCTTCATGCGCAACAGCGGTCTGGTCGCCGTCGCGGCGACGCTGCTGACGCTGGCCGTGGCGATCCCCGGCGCGTACGCGGTCGCCCGGCTGCGGTTCTTCGGCCGGCGGCAGGTCGACTTCCTCTTCCTGGCGGTCTACCTGTTCCCGTCGATCGTCATCGCCATCCCGCTCTTCGTGGTCTTCACTCGGGCCGGGCTGCGCGGCTCGCTGCTCGGCCTGGTGCTGGTCTACATCTCGCAGACCCTGCCGGTCTCGGTCTACATGCTGCGCAACTACTTCGAGACCATCCCGGTCAGCCTGGAGGAGTCGGCCGCGATCGACGGGGCCGGGCGGCTCGGCATCATCCGCCGGATCAGCCTCCCCCTCGCGGCGCCGTCCATCATGGCCGTCGCCCTGTACGACTTCATGATCGCCTGGAACGAGTTCCTGTTCGCCCTGCTGTTCCTGGTCGACAAGCCGCACCGGTGGACGGTGTCGCTGGGGCTGGCGCAGCTCTCGGACGGGGTCGAGGTGCCGAAGACGGTGCTGATGGCCGGCTCCGTGATCCTCACCCTGCCCATCGTGATCCTCTTCTTCGCCAGCGAGCGCCTGCTCACCGAGGGGCTCACCAGCGGCGCGGAGAAGGGCTGAGGCGGCGGGCGGGGTTGCCGCGCCGTGGGCGCCGACGGAGGATGCGCCGGGTGGATCCCTCCCCCGACGCGCTCCCCGACGCCCCGCCCGCGGCTGTCCCGCCCGCTGCCGGCGTGCTGCTGCGCGACGTCGAGCCGGGCGACCTCGACGTCTACGTACGCCTGCGCTGCGATCCGGTCGTCATGGCGGAGCTGGGCGGCCCGCAGCCGCGTGGACGCATGCCCGCCCAGCTCCGGCGTGACCTCGAGACCGTGCGGGACGGTAGCGCCTGGATCAAGATGATCATCCCCGACGGCGGCGCAGAGGCGGCCGGAACGGTGACGTTGTACTCCCACGGGGGCGTCTCCGAGATCGGCTGGATGGTCGCCCCGGAGTTCCAGGGCAGAGGCCTGGCAGGCAGAGCCGTCCGCGCCGTGCTCGACCTGGCCCGGGCGGACGGCCGATGGGGCCTGATCCACGCCTTCCCGGCCACGACCAACGCCGCGTCGAACGCCATCTGCCGATCGGGCGGCTTCACCTTCGTCGGCGAGGAGCAGACGGTCTTCGCCGGGCGCCTCTTTCGCACCAACCACTGGGTCGTCGATCCGTCGACCCGGTCCGGCGGCCCCTCGGCAGGACCCGCGCGCGGCGACGTCCTGCCGAGCTGACCGAGCAGACACGGCTTCGCCGGCCGGCGGTGTTCGCCGCCCCGCCGGCCGCGGAGACCCGCCCGCGCCACCGACAGGCGTGCCCGCCGTCCGCCCCCGCCGCCGCGCGGGCACCGGGGACCCGGCTACGGTGGCGGCATGGGAAACCCGACCCGCTGGGAGACCGAGACCGGTCCGGAGCACTCGCAGTGGTACATCGACCGGTTCCGCCGGCTGGCCGCCGAGGGCGCCGACCTGGCCGGCGAGGCCCGGCTGCTGGACGCGTTGGTCGCGCCCGGGTCCCGGATCCTCGACGCCGGCTGCGGCACCGGCCGGGTGGGCGCGGCGCTGGCCGCCCGGGGCCACACCGTGGTCGGGGTGGACGCCGACCCGGCGCTGGTCGAGGCCGCCAGCACCGACCACCCCGGCCCGCGCTGGCTGGTCGCCGACCTGGCCGAGCTGGACCTGGCGACGGCCGGCGAGCCGGAGCCCTTCGACGCGGCGGTCCTGGCCGGCAACGTGCTGGCCTTCGTCGCCCCCGGCACCGAGCGGGAGGTGCTGCGCCGGGTCGCGGCCCACCTGCGCCCCGACGGCGTGCTGGCGGTCGGGTTCGGCACCGACCGGGGCTACCCGCTGACCGGGTTCGACGCCGACGCGGTGGCCGCCGGCCTGCGGCTGGAGCACCGCTTCGCCACGTGGGACGTGCGCCCGTGGCGCGACGACGCCGACTTCGCCGTCACCGTGCTGCGCCGCCCCGCCGACTGAACCCGCGCCGGGGCCGGCCCGCTCAGGCGGGGGCGGCGACGACCCGCGCGGCGGCCGGGTCGAGCGTGGCGCCGGCGGGGACCAGGGCGACCAGGCTGGCCGGCAGCCGCAACGGTCGCACGTCGCGGTAGCCGAGCGTGCCGAGCACCTCGCCGCCGGCGAGGACGTACCGCCGGCCCAGGTCGGTGACCACGGAGACCGCGCCGCCGGTCGCGCCGGGCGCCGCGACCGCCTCGACCACCGCGCCGCGGCCCGGCTCCACCACGACGTGGTCGGCGCGCA
>NZ_JBFABB010000158.1:0-13195 GCF_040640035.1 Micromonospora sp. NPDC023633
CCCGGCTGCGGCGGCCGGTGCGCCGGGCGCGGCGGGCGCGCGGCGATTCGCGTCGGTGGGGTGCGCGGCGCCGTGGCGCGCCGGATAGGGTCGTGGGTATGACCCACCAGGTGCACGCCTTCGAGCCGCCGGAGCGGTTCGTCGCCGGGACGGTCGGGCCGCCGGGGGAGCGCACGTTCTTCCTCCAGGCGCGCGGCGGTGGCCGGCTGGTCAGCGTCGCGCTGGAGAAGGTCCAGGTGTCGTTGCTGGCCGAGAAGCTCGAGGAGCTGCTCTCCGAGGCGCAGCGCCGCTTCGGCGTGGAGCTGCCCGAGCCGGTGGCCGTCGTCGGCGACAACGACCCGCTGGACACGCCGGTCGACGAGGAGTTCCGGGTCGGCACGCTCGGGCTGGCGTTCGACGTCGACACCGCAACCGTGGTGATCGAGGCCATCGCCGTGGGCGAGGCGGAGGTCGAGGTCGACCTCGGTGTGGAGCCCGACGACGACGAGGACGCCGAGGACGAGGACGAGGAACCGGACGAGGACCTCGACCGGCTCCGGGTGCGGCTGACCCCCGAGGCGACCCGCCAGTTCATCGAGCGGGCCCGGCGGGTGGTCAACGCCGGCCGTCCGCCCTGCCCGCTCTGCGGCCAGCCGCTGGATCCCGCCGGCCACCTCTGCCCGCGCCACAACGGTTACCACCGGTGACGTCGTCGGACCTCCAGCCCCGACAGGACGGCGAGGCCGCGCTCCGGTTGCTCCGGGACGGCCACCTCGACCTGGAGGGGCGGCTCGTCGACGCCTCCAACACCACCCTGCGCGGCATCCTGACCCTCGACGGGGTGACGGCCCGCTGCGTCTACAAGCCGGTGCGGGGTGAGCGCCCGCTGTGGGACTTCCCGGACGGCACGCTGGCCGGCCGGGAGGTCTCGGCGTACGTGGTCTCCCGGGCCACCGGGTGGGACCTGGTGCCGCCGACGGTGCTGCGCGACGGCCCGTTCGGGCCGGGATCGTGCCAGCTCTGGATCGACGAGCCGGAGGAGGCCGAGCCCCTGGTCGGGTTCGTGCCGGCCGACGCGCTGCCGCCCCGCTGGTTCGCGATCGCCGCGGCCCGCGACGACGACGGCACACCGTACGCGCTGGCGCACGCCGACGATCCGAGGCTGGCGCGGCTCGCGGTGCTCGACGCGGTGATCAACAACGCGGACCGCAAGGGCGGGCACGTGCTGGTCGGTCCGGACGACCGGATCTACGGCGTCGACCACGGGGTGAGCTTCCACGTCGAGGAGAAGCTGCGCACGGTGCTCTGGGGCTGGGCGGGCCGGCAGCTGCCGGCGGACGCCGTGCAGATGCTCGACGTGCTCGCCGGCCAGCTCCCCGGGGCGCTCGGCGCCGAGTTGGCCGAACACCTGACCATCCGGGAGGTCGCTGAGCTGGCGGCCCGGGTCGACCGGCTGCGGCACACCGGCCTGTTCCCGCAGCCGTCGCAGGACTGGCCGGCGGTGCCCTGGCCCCCCATGTGAGCGCCCGCCGGACGGCGATCCGGCCCCGGCGTCCCGCCCCACGGCGTTGTCGTGATGATCACTGTGGGGCGGGCATGCCGCGCCGCGCCGACTGGTTAGGCTGACGGTCATGGACTCTTGGGCGGGACATGAGGTGCCGCGGCTGCCGGGCAGGGGCCAGCCGCTGTCGTTGTTCGACTCGGCGCGGCAGGGCGCCCACCCGAGCGACCCGACCGGCACCGCGACCATGTACGTCTGCGGCATCACCCCGTACGACGCCACGCATCTGGGTCACGCCGCCACCATGATCGCATTCGACCTGGTGCAGCGGGTGTGGCGGGACGCCGGCCGGGACGTGCGCTACGTGCAGAACGTCACCGACATCGACGACCCGCTGCTGGAGCGGGCCGAGCGGGACGGCGAGGACTGGAAGGTCCTGGCGATGCGGGAGACCGCGCTGTTCCGCGAGGACATGGAGGCGCTGCGGATCATCCCGCCGGCGCACTACGTCGGGGCGGTCGAGTCGATCCCCGACATCGCCGACAAGGTCCTCCTGCTGCTCAAGGACGGGGCCGCGTACCGCTTGGAGGACGGCACCGGCGACGTCTACTTCGACGTCGCCGCCTCTCCCCGCTTCGGCTACGAGTCCAACCTGACCCGCGAGCAGATGCTGGAGATCTTCCCCGAGCGCGGCGGAGACCCGGACCGGGCCGGCAAGCGCGACCCGCTCGACCCGCTGCTGTGGCGGGGCGCCCGCGAGGGCGAGCCGTCCTGGCCGGGCGGCGAGCTGGGCGCCGGCCGCCCGGGCTGGCACATCGAGTGCGCGGTCATCGCGCTCAACCTGCTCGGCGACCGGATCGACGTGCAGGGCGGCGGCAACGACCTGATCTTCCCGCACCACGAGTGCTCCGCCGCGCACGCCGAGCGGCTCACCGGCGCGGCGCCGTTCGCCGGCCACTACGTGCACGCCGGCATGATCGGCCTGGATGGCGAGAAGATGTCGAAGTCCCGGGGCAACCTGGTCTTCGTCTCCCGGCTGCGCGCCGACCAGGTCGACTCGATGGCGGTCCGGCTGGCCCTGCTCTCCGGGCACTACCGCGCCGATCGCGCCTGGACCGACGAGCTGCTCGCGACCGCGCAGGAGCGGCTGGCCCGCTGGCGGCGGGCCGCCGCCGCGCCCGCCGGCCCGTCGGGCGAGGAGTTCCTGGCCGGCGTACGCGCCCGCCTCGCCGACGACCTGGACTCGCCGGGCGCCCTGGCGCTGGCCGACGGGTGGGCCGAGGCGACCCTCGCCGGCACCGCCGGCGACCCGGCCGCCCCCACCCTCTTCGCCGCCACGCTGGACGCGCTGCTCGGCATCCGCCTCTGACTCCACACCCGACCGTCGCCGCACGCCGGGCCGCCGCCCGCCCAGGCTCGGGCGTCGGCCGGCCGCGGCGGGGGCACTGGTGGAGCTCACGGCTACGATGCCTCGATGGACACCTCGGCCGCCCGCCGTCTCGATCCCGGCCGGCTCGCCGCTCTGGCCTGCGCCGCGCTCCTCACCCTCGTCGCGGGTCGGCTGCTCGTCGACGGCATCACCCTGCAGAACCGGGCCGGCGAGGAGAGCGCGGCCTCGGCGTCGCGGATCTTCGGGGGCCTGCTGCTCGCCATCATCGCCCTGAGCTGGGCCGGTGGTGTCACCTACCGGGGTGGCACCGCCGGGCGGCTGCCGTTCGGCCTGGTGATGTGGGTCTGCGGGGGCTTCGGCCTGCTCGGGGGCTACTGGGCGAACCGGTCGGAGGTGCTGCTGTCGGTGATCGCGGCGACGTTCCCGGTCGCCGTGCTCTCGGTCGTCCTGCACGGGCGGTGGCGGACCCGGCAGCTCGACCTGGAGCGACGGGCCGAGGAGCGCGCCACGGCGCTGGCCGCTCGGGGCCGACCGACGCCCGGGGTGATCATCGGCGTCGAGCAGACCGGCCGGATGTTCGGCGACGATCCCGAGTTGCGGCTGAACGTCCGGTTCACCGTCGACAGCCGTGAGCGGAGCGGAACCGCCAGTCGCTTCTACCCGGGCCACGACCTGCCCCGGACGGGTGACCAGGTCACGGTCCGCTACCTGCCCGAGGATCCCTCGATCCTCGACATCCAGGAGGACCGGCGCCCGCCGACCCTGGCACCGCCGGCGCAACCGGCGTACCGCGGGCCCGAGCTGGCGGCGGAGCTGGAGCGGCTGGCCCGGCTGCACCGGGACGGCGCCCTGACCGACGCCGAGTTCAGTGCCGCGAAGGGACGGCTGCTGAGCTGACGGCCCGTCCCGTCAGGGCAGGCGGTCGAGCGGGGGAGTCAGCCCAGGACGAGACCGGGGTCGGGCGCCGGGTCCGGGGCGGGGGCGGGGATCCTGTACTCCTCGGTCAGCGTGGTGACCGGGCCGGGCCAGGTGGCCTGGGCGACCTCGATCGGCTTTCGGTGGCCGTCGTAGGCGACGTGCAGCAGGTGCAGCACGGGGGTGTCGGGGCGGATCTGGAGGATCTCGGCCTCCTCCCGGCTGGGCTGACGGGCGCTGATGGTGTCGGTGGCCGAGACGTACCGCCGGCCGGTGGCCTCCTCGGCCTCCTGGTAGAGCGGGCGGCCGAACGCCTCGGCGCGCTCCAGCGAGGTGCCGGCGGTGTCGGCGGGGAGGAACCACGAGGCGCCCACCTCGACGGGGGAGTCCTCGGTGCGCACGAGGTGGCGGCGGCAGAGCAGGTCGGTGCCGTCGGCCACTCCGAACGCGTCGGCCACCTCCGGCGGGGCGGGGGCCCGGCCGACCGAGACGAGCTGCTGCCGGTACCGCGCGGCCAGGTCGGTGTGGTAGCCGCGGAAGCCGCCGTACCGGCCCCGGGAGAGCCGGTTGAGCCGCCGCCGGGTGCCTCGGACGTACGTCCCGGAGCCGGGCTTGGTGATCAGGATGCCCTCGACCCGCAGCTGGTCGACGGCGCGCTGCACGGTCTGCTTCGCCACGCCGAACATCTCGGCGATGGCCGGGATGGACGGCAGCCGCTCGCCCGGCCCCCAGTCGCCGCGGCGGATCTGGGTCTTGAGCTGCGCGGCGATCTGCCGGTGCGGGAACTCGGCGGCCCCCGGATTGATCTGCATGCCCGCCTCCTCGATCGCAACTAGGTTCCTAGGATGCCCTAGAGGTGGTGACGGCGCCACCCCGGACACGCCAAAACACCGGGCCCCGGACGACAGGCGTCCGGGGCCCGGTGGGGCGGGCAGGGGTGCTACCAGGAGCCGGCGGTGGGGCCGGCGGAGCCGCCCCGGCGGCGCAGGTACTTCTCGAACTCCTGGGCGATCTCGTCACCGGTCAGCGGGGTGATGCCCGCGTCGCCGACGCGTTCCTCCAGCTCGCGCACGTATTCGCCGAGCTCCGCGTCCTGCTCGGCGGCGCTGCGCACCCGCTGCTCCCACTCGGCGGCCTCCTCGGCCAGGTCGGCCATGGGCACCGGCAGGTCGAGCACCTCCTCGACGCGGTGCAGCAGGGCGAGGGTGGCCTTCGGGCAGGGCGGGTTGTTGGCGTAGTGCGGCACGTGCACCCAGAACGAGACGGCGTCGACCTCGGCCTTGTTGCAGGCGTCGTGCAGCACGCCGACGATCCCGGTCGGCCCGTCGTAGCGGGTGGGGGTGAGCTGGTAGCGCTGGGCGGCCTCCGCGTCGGAGGCACTGCCGCTGATCGGCAGCGGCCGGGTGTACGGCACGTCGGCCAGCAGCGCGCCGAGCACGACCACCCGCTCGACCTCCAGGCTGTGGCAGATCTCGAGCACCTGCTCGCAGAAGGTGCGCCACCGCATGCTCGGCTCGATGCCCCGGATCAGCACGACGTCCCGCTCGGTGCCCTCGGGGCTGGCCACCATGAAGCGCGTCGTCGGCCACTCCACCCGGCGGGTCTCGCCCTCGGCCATGGTGATGGTAGGGCGACTGACCTGGAAGTCGTAGAAGTCCTCCGGGTCCAGTTCGGTGACCTGCCGGGCCTGCCAGACCTGCTCCAGGTGCTCGACGGCGGCGGTGGACGCGTCGGCGGCGTCGTTCCAGCCCTCGAATGCGGCGATCGCCACGGGGGACCGCAGCACCGGCAGTCCGTCGAACTCGGTCACGCCGTCACCTCACCCTGCTCGTCGGGGCCGGCGCCGGGACCGGACCCGGTCGTCCGCCCGCCGGGCGTGGTGCTGTAGCTGTTGTCCTTCACGTCCGCCAGCCTACGTGTCGGGGCGGGATGCGGCCCGTCGGCCGCGCCGGTCGTGCCCGCCGGCGGCCGCCCATACCGCGATGAACCGGACAGCGTGATCCCGCTGACACAATGTGGGAAGGCACGTTGGGGGCAATCGATCGGGTCGCGACGGCACTAACCTGATCCCGTGCGGACCTCATTGCTCGACGTACTGGCAGACCGGATTCTCATCGCCGACGGCGCCATGGGCACGATGCTGCAGGCGGCCGACCTCACCCTGGACGACTTCGAGGGCCACGAGGGCTGCAACGAGGTCCTCAACGCCACGCGGCCGGACGTCGTGCGCGGGGTGCACGAGGCGTACCTGGCCGCCGGCGCGGACTGCGTCGAGACCAACACCTTCGGGGCCAACCTGGCCAACCTGGGTGAGTACGACCTCCAGCACCGCATCCGCGAGCTCTCCGAGGCCGGGGCCCGCCTCGCCCGAGAGGCCGCCGACGCGTACGCCACCCCGGAGCGGCCCCGCTTCGTGTTGGGCTCGATCGGCCCGGGCACCAAGCTGCCCACCCTCGGGCACGCCGACTACGCGACCCTGCGCGACGCGTACCAGGAGAACGCCGAGGGTCTGATCGAGGGCGGGTCGGACGCGCTGATCGTGGAGACCTGCCAGGACCTGCTCCAGGTCAAGGCCGCGGTGGTCGGCTCGAAGCGGGCCATGGCCCGGCTCGGCCGGCCGGTCCCGATCATCTGCCACGTCGCGGTGGAGACCACCGGCACCATGCTGGTGGGCAGCGAGATCGGGGCGGCGCTGGCGGCCATCGAGCCGCTGGGGGTCGACCTGATCGGGCTCAACTGCTCGACCGGCCCGGCCGAGATGGGCGAGCACCTGCGCTACCTCTCCCGGCACTCCCGGATCCCGCTGTCGGTGATGCCGAACGCGGGCCTGCCGGTGCTGACCGCCGACGGGGCGTACTTCCCGCTGACCCCGGTGGAGCTGGCCGACGCGCTGGAGCGGTTCGTCACCGAGTACGGCGTCTCGCTGGTCGGCGGCTGCTGCGGCACCACCCCCGAGCACATCCGGGTCCTGGCCGAGCGCCTGCACGGCACGCGCCCCGCGCCCCGCGAGCCGCGGCACGAGGCCGGCGTCTCGTCGGTCTACCACCCGGTGCCGTTCGCCCAGGACGCCTCCCTGCTGATGGTGGGGGAGCGGACCAACGCCAACGGCTCCAAGGCGTTCCGCGAGGCCATGCTCGCCGGCGACTGGCGGGCCTGCGTGGAGATCGCCCGCAGCCAGGCCCGCGACGGCTCGCACCTGCTGGACCTCTGCGTCGACTACGTCGGCCGCGACGGCACCCGGGACATGCGGGAGCTCGCCGGCCGCTTCGCCACCGCCTCCACCCTGCCGATCATGCTGGACTCGACCGAGCCGGCGGTGGTCGAGGCGGGGCTGGAGATGCTCGGCGGCCGGTGCGTGGTCAACTCGGTCAACTTCGAGGACGGCGACGGGCCGGAGTCCCGCTACGCCCGGGTGATGCCCATCGTCCGGGAGCACGGCGCCGCCGTGGTGGCGCTGCTCATCGACGAGGAGGGGCAGGCGCGCACCGCCGACTGGAAGGTGCGGGTGGCGGGCCGGCTGATCGACGACCTCACCGGGCGGTGGGGGATGGACCGCGCGGACATCCTGATCGACGCGCTGACGTTCCCGATCGCCACCGGCCAGGAGGAGACCCGGCGCGACGGCATCGAGACGATCGAGGCGATCCGGGAGATCGCCCGTCGCTACCCGGGCGTCAACTTCACCCTCGGCATCTCCAACGTCTCGTTCGGGCTGAACCCGGCCGCCCGGCAGGTGCTCAACTCGGTCTTCCTGCACGAGTGCCGCCAGGCCGGCCTGACCAGCGCCATCGTGCACGCCAGCAAGATCCTGCCGTTCAACAAGATCCCCGACGAGCAGCGGGAGGCGGCGCTGGACCTCGTCTACGACCGGCGCCGCGAGGGCTACGACCCGGTGCAGAGGTTCATCGAGATCTTCGAGGGCGTGGACGCCGCGTCGGCGCGCGCTGGGCGGGCGGAGGAGTTGGCCGCGCTGCCGCTGGAGGAGCGGCTCAAGCGGCGGATCATCGACGGCGAGCGCAACGGCCTGGAGGCCGACCTGGATGCGGCGATGGCGCAGGGGCGCAGCCCGCTCTCCATCATCAACGACATCCTGCTCGACGGCATGAAGGTCGTCGGTGAGCTGTTCGGTTCCGGTCAGATGCAGCTGCCGTTCGTGCTCCAGTCCGCCGAGGTGATGAAGACGGCGGTGGCGTACCTGGAGCCGCACATGGAGACCGCCGAGGACGGCGGCAAGGGCCGCATCGTGCTGGCCACGGTGCGCGGTGACGTGCACGACATCGGCAAGAACCTGGTCGACATCATCCTGTCCAACAACGGCTACGAGGTCGTGAACATCGGCATCAAGCAGCCGATCAACGCGATCCTGGAGGCCGCCGAGCAGCACCGGGCCGATGCGATCGGCATGTCCGGCCTGCTGGTCAAGAGCACCGTGATCATGAAGGAGAACCTCGCCGAGATGGCGTCGCGCGGCGTCGCGGAGCGCTGGCCGGTGCTGCTGGGCGGGGCGGCGCTGACCCGGTCGTACGTCGAGGACGACCTGCGGGCGATGTTCCCCGGTCAGGTGCACTACGCGCGGGACGCCTTCGAGGGGCTGTCGCTGATGGACCGGGTGATGACGGCGAAGCGCGGTGGGGCGCCGGTCATCGACGCGGAGCGGGAGGCGGCGCTGGCGGCGCGCCGGGCGCGCCGAGAGCGGCAGCGGGCGATCGTCAGCGAGTCGTTGCCGGAGCTGGACGACGCCTCGGTCCGGTCCGACGTGGCCACCGACGTGGAGGTGCCCGCCCCGCCGTTCCTGGGCACCCGGGTGGTCAAGGGCGTGCCGCTGGCCGACTACGCGGCGCTGCTCGACGAGCGGGCCACCTTCCTCGGGCAGTGGGGCCTGCGGGGCGCCCGCAGCGGGCAGGGCCCGTCCTACGAGGAGCTGGTGGAGACCGAGGGGCGGCCCCGGCTGCGCTACTGGCTGGACCGGCTGATCGCCGACCAGGTGTTGGAGGCGGCCGTGGTGTACGGCTACTTCCCGGCGTACGCCGAGGGCAACGACCTGGTGGTGCTGGACGAGAACGGGCACTCCGAGCGGGCGCGGTTCTCCTTCCCCCGGCAGCGGCAGGAGCGGCGGCTCTGCCTGGCCGACTTCTTCCGGCCGCGCGGCGACGAGCTGGACGTGGTGGCGTTGCAACTGGTCACGGTGGGGCAGCCGATCAGCGAGTACACGGCGAAGATGTTCGCCCGCAACGAGTACCGCGACTACCTGGAGGTGCACGGGCTGTCCGTGCAGCTCACCGAGGCCTTGGCGGAGTACTGGCACCGGCGGATCCGCTCCGAGCTGGTCCTGCCCGGCGGTCGTACGGTGGCCGACGACGACCCGGCGGACCTGGCGGGTCTGCTGCGCACCGACTACCGGGGCTGCCGGTACGCGTTCGGCTATCCGGCCTGTCCGGATCTGGAGGACCGGGCGAAGATCGTGGAGCTGCTGGGTGCGGAGCGGATCGGCGTGCAGCTGTCGGAGGAGTTCCAGCTGATGCCGGAGCAGGCGACGGACGCGATCGTGGTGCACCACCCGGAGGCGAGCTACTTCAACGCCAAGTGACGGGCGTAGGTGCCCTGAGCTGCGGTTCAGGTCGTCCAGAGGGCCGCTGAACCATGATCATGCCGTCGCCAGGCCGTCAGCGGCTTCCGGGCCGTCCTCGGCGGCCTGGTCCTCACCGAACGCCGCATCAATGGCCCGGCGCGTGCGGTCCTCGCTGGTCGGCAGGAGGTGCGTGTAGGTCCGCAGGGTGAATCCCGGGTCGGCGTGGCCGAGGTAGGTCGACAGGGCCTTGATGCTCTCCCCGGCGTCCAGGAGGACTGAGGCGTAGGTGTGCCGAAGGACGTGCATCCCGTTGCGGCGGTCGTCAGGGATGTCCGTGGCTCGGATCGCGGGCTTCCAGATGCCGGGGTTGAACTTCGAGCGGCTGAGTGGCAGGCCATCAGCGGTCGTCAAATAGAGGGTGACTGTCGTGGGGTCGCCGGTCAGGGTTCCCCAAGGCAAGGTGACCTCTACGGGCGCGTACTGCTTGGCGTGGTCCCCCAAGCGGCGAGCTACTGAGGTGGGGAGGGGCACCTCCCGCGTCTTCCCGCCCTTGGGCGGAGCGAAGATGAGCGCGCCGCGCACGAGCTTGACCTGACGAACGACTCGGAGGATTGGCCGGGTCGCGTCCAGGTCGTCTGGGCTTACGGCGAAGATTTCGCCCTGCCGCAGTCCGCAGCCCGCGCCGAGGTCGACGGCGACTCGGTAGCGGTCTGGCAGCTTCGCGCGGAACGCGGTGAGCCGGTCGACTGGCCACGGCTGGACCTTGGTGGCGATGTGCCGGGGGCGTTGGATGCTCTTGGCTGAGAACGGATTACTGACGATCTTCTTGTCGTCCACGGCGGCGTTCAGAATCATCGACACGTCGCTGAACAGGACCCGGCGGTAGCCGGCAGACAGTCCCTTCTCCTGCAAGCCGCGCGCCCACGCTCGGATCGTCGCCGGCTGGATCGACGCGATCGGCTTGTCGCCGAGGGTCGGATACACGTGCAGCCGAAGTTCGTACTCGATGCGGTCGCGGGTGAGGAGATCGGTCGTCGCGGCGGCGAGCCATTCGTCGGCGTACCGCTTGAAGGTCGTACGACCGGCGTCGGGGTCGACGTAGGTGCCCTTGAGGAGTGCCGAATGCCGAACGACCGGCTACGCGATGCCATCCTGCGCAACGGCCTCACGCCCGTCATGGTGGCCGACAAGATTGGGGTCGACCCGAAGACCGTGGAGCGATGGATCACCCAGGACCGCACGCCGTACCCGCGTTACCGGCACGCCATCGCGGCGATGGTGCGAGAGGATGTGTCGTACCTCTGGCCGAAGGCGGTGACCCCGGAGAAGGCGTCGAGGATCGGGCAGAGCGAGATGGTCCAGCTCTACTCCCGGCGCTCCTCACTGCCGTACGAGCTGTGGCATCGACTGATCGAGCGGGCCGAGGAGCAAATCGGCATTCTGGCCTACGCCGGCCTCTTCCTCGTGGAGCAGGATCGGAAGCTCGTCGACGTCCTGCGACAGAAGGCCGTCGACGGTGTCGACGTGAAGATTCTGCTTGGTGACCCGACCAGTCCGACGATCGAGCGAAAGAGCGTCGAAGAGGGTGCACCCGGTGTCATGGCCGCGAAGATCCGCCAGGTCCAGCAGTACTACCGCCAGCTCGAAGAGGCGCCCGGGGTGACGGTGCTCTACCACGATACGACCCTGTACAACTCGATCTATCGTTTCGACGACGAGATGCTCGTCAACATGCACGTGTACGGTTTCCCGGCACCACACGCCCCCGTGATGAACCTGCGCCGGCTCAACGGCGGTGACCTGTTCGGCACCTACGCCGACAGCTTCGACCGAGTCGTTTCCGCCTCCAAGCCGCAGCCGGGGGGCGAGGTGGCAGCCTAGGAGCATGGCGAGAATCGAGCACTACCACGACCCGGACGCGCCGAAGGCCAACAGCATCGTCGTGGCTGTCTCCGTCTTCGTCCGCGACGAGCATGGCCGGGTGCTGCTCATTCAGCGCACCGACAACGGCCTGTGGTCCCTGCCCGGCGGTGGCCAGGAGATCGGCGAGTCGGTGGCAGAGACGGCAGTCCGGGAGACCCAGGAGGAGACCGGCATCAGGGTCGAGGTCACCGGGATGGTCGGGGTTTACTCGGACCCTGATCACGTCATCGCGTATTCGGACGGCGAGGTACGGCAGCAGTTCTCACTCTGCTTCCGTGCGGTGCCGGCTGGCGGCGAGCTGACACCGAGCGAAGAGTCGCGCAAGGTGCGGTGGGTGGCCCGCAACGAGCTGGACGCGCTTGACATCCACCCGTCGACCCTGCTGCGCATTACCCACGGCTACGAGGACCGCCCACAGCCCTACATCGGCTGAACGACGCTGCCGGCGAGCCGGCGTTGGGTTCGCTGCACGGCGGCGACCATCTCCGGTTCCGCCCGGCCGATGAATCGGGTGACGAGGTGTTCCGGCCCGTACCGCGACCGGATCTCCGCCAGTCGCTCCAAGACCTCCAAGTTCTGCCCGTCCGGGCCGGTGGTCATGTCCGAGAAACAGAGCGCGTCGGTCACCGCCGTTTCCTCCCGGGGGAACTCGGCGGCCAGGACCTCGCCGAGCCCACGTTCCTCGGCTTCCAGCCAGGCGCACGAGTGATGTGCCACCAGAGCGGCAATTCGCTCATCGAACCGCTCACGGCGTAACCACCGACCACCGTCGAGGGAGTGGAAGCCGGTATCAACCAGTCCGGGGCTATAGCCCACGTCATGCAGCCACGCCGACGCCACAAGCACCGTGCGATCCTCGACCGGCACCGCCGCGCTGATCCGGTCCGCCTTGGCGGCAACCGCCTGGACGTGACTCCACCGGCGGGGCAATGGAATTTCCAGCAGTTCTCGCGCAACTTCCCGAGCGCTATCGACGAGGGCGGCCATGCCGCCAGAGTACGGAGAGCAACCAGCCCACACCATCCCCTGTCCACTGCCCGACGACGAGGCGACCGACCGGCCGCCGGCGATGTCGGGTCTCAGGACCTCGGTGACAGATCAGTCTCGGGACGCGGGTGACACATCCGGCTAGCGATTGCCCTGTCGATCTCGCCGTGGGGCAATGACCGGTCGTGGGGCGACGGGAGTGAACGGTGACCCGGCAAACTGTCTGCTGTGGGGACGCCAGCGCCGGTCACGGCTCATGACATGACAGTCGCCTTGGACTACGGGCAGTTCACTCTCTCTGGGACGACGGAAGGCGACTCCGACCTGGGAATGCTCGGGCGGGAGGCGCAGGCCGGCCCGCACATCGCGAGCGATGATCACACAGTGCTCGTCTGCGTGCCGCATCAGAACAACTTCGAGATGCCACTCCGGGTCGAGGTATGGGCCGAACCGCCGCCCCGGGACTTCGGACAGTGGGAAGAGATCTTTGAGTGCGCGCTGGAGGTCGACGGCGGAGAGCTGTCGTACTGCTCGCCGACGCTGGGCCAACGGCGGTGCGAGGTACCTGACGGGCGGTACGGGGTGCGCATCTGCGGTCGGGGCTTCGTCAACCGGGGCTGGCCCGGGTCCACGAAACCCGGTGATGTGTGGCGAGTGCAGCTCTGGCCGTCGAAGAGAAACCTGCCGGACCGGAGGATCCGGGCTTGGCATCCGCCGGGAGCCACCGACTAGGCACTCATGGCTCCCATGATTCCCGCTGGTCCGACAAGACGTGTCATCCAGATCCTGATACCCATGTTTCACGCAGGTCCCGAGACCGGACAACCGGCCGCCGCTGTCTAGTCCCACCACATGCTTGACGGATACGTCCCAGGACATGATTGACGTTCGGTCTAGAACATTGTCCTGATGAGGGCGGGCGTTCAGAGAT
>NZ_JBFABB010000159.1:0-13182 GCF_040640035.1 Micromonospora sp. NPDC023633
TCCATCAGGTGGGAGTGGAAGGCGTGGGAGACGGTGAGGCGTTTGGTGCGGTGGCCCTGCGTGGCGAGTGTTTCGGCGGCGGTGAGGGTGGCGGTCTCGTCGCCGGAGAGGACGAGGTCGGTGCCGGTGTTGACGGCGGCGATGCTGACGTGGTCGGTGAGGTGGGGGGTGGCCTGGTCTTCGGTGGCCTGCACGGCGATCATGGCGCCGCCGGTGGGGAGTGCCTGCATGAGTCGGGCGCGGGCGGCGACGAGGGTGGCGGCGTCGGTGATGTCGAGGATGCCGGCGACGTGGGCGGCGGCGAGTTCGCCGATGGAGTGTCCGGCGAGGTAGTCGGGGCGGATGCCCCAGGATTCGAGGAGTCGGTGCAGGGCGACTTCGAAGGCGAACAGGGCGGGTTGGGTGTAGCCGGTCTGGTGGATCTCGTCGGTGTCGATGACCTCGCGTAGTGGCCGGTCGAGGTGTTTGTCGAGGGCGGCGCACACGTCGTCGAACGCGGCGGCGAAGACCGGGTACGCGGCGGCGAGTTCGGCGCCCATGCCCAACCGCTGCGCCCCCTGACCCGTGAACAGGAACGCGAGCCGCCCGCCGGTGGACACCGGGGTCGGTTGCACGCCGGCCTCCAGCGCGCGTACCAGCTCCTCGGTGTCGCGGCCCACCACGGCGGCGCGGTGCTCGAACGCGGTGCGCCCGACGGCCAGCGTGAAGCCGACGGCCACGGCGAACCCGACGTCCTCGGGGTCACGGCCCGCCACCGCGCCGGCCAGGCGAGCGGCCTGCGCCCGGACCGCCTCCGGCGTCCGTCCGGAGAGGACCCATGGGATCACCGGCGGTGCGACCGCGGCGACCGGCTCGGGGGACTCCGCCGGCTCGGGCTCCTCCAGCACGACGTGGGCGTTGGTGCCGCTGATGCCGAACGACGACACGGCGGCACGACGCGGACGGTCGCCGGCGGGCCACGCCACCGGCTCGGTCAGCAGCGACACCGCCCCCGCCGACCAGTCCACCTTCGGGGACGGCTCGTCGACGTGCAGCGTGCGCGGCAGCAGCCCGTGCCGCAGCGCGCCCACCATCTTGATCAGGCCGGCGACGCCGGCCGCGGCCTGGGTGTGGCCGATGTTCGACTTAATCGAGCCGAGCCACAGCGGCCGGTCCCGGTCCCGCCCGTAGGTGGCGAGGATCGCCTGTGCCTCGATCGGGTCGCCCAGGACGGTGCCCGTGCCGTGCGCCTCGACAACGTCGACCTGGCTCGCCGACAGCCGCGCGTTGGCCAGCGCGGCCCGGATGACCCGCTGCTGCGCGGGCCCGTTCGGGGCGGTCAGGCCGTTCGACGCCCCGTCGGAGTTGACGGCCGTGCCCCGGACCACCGCCAGCACCCGGTGGCCGTTGCGGCGGGCGTCCGACAGCCGCTCCACCACCAGCACCCCGACGCCCTCAGACCAGCCGGTGCCGTCGGCGGCGGCGGCGAAGGACTTGCAGCGGCCGTCCGGCGACAGCCCGCGCTGCCGGGAGAACTCGATGAACGTCTCCGGAGTCGCCATGACCGTCACGCCGCCGGCCAGCGCCAGCGTGCACTCGCCGTTGCGCAGCGCCTGCCCGGCCAGGTGCAGGGCGACCAGCGACGACGAGCAGGCGGTGTCGACGGTGACCGCCGGCCCCTCCAGCCCGAACGTGTACGCGACCCGGCCCGAGGCGATCGAGCCCGTGGAGCTGTTGCCGGCGTAGTCGTGGTACATCATCCCGGCGAAGACGCCGGTGGCGCTGCCCCGCAGCCCGGCCGGGTCGATGCCCGCGCTCTCCAGCGCCTCCCACGAGGTCTCCAGCAGCAGCCGCTGCTGCGGGTCCGTCGTCAACGCCTCGCGCGGGCTGATCCCGAAGAACTCGGCGTCGAAGTCCGCGGCGTCGTGCAGGAAGCCACCCTCGCGGGTGTACGACCTGCCCGGGGCGCCCGGGGTCGGGTCGTACAGCTCCCCCACGTTCCAGCCCCGGTCGGTGGGGAAGGCGCCGATGCCGTCGCGCCCGGCGGCGACCAGGTCCCACAGGTCCTCCGGCGTACGCACGCCGCCCGGATACCGGCACGCCATGCCGACGATCGCGATGGGCTCGTGCGCGGCCTCCTCCGCGTCGCGCAGCTTCCGCCGCGTCTCGCGCAGCTCGGCTGTCGTCCGCCTGAGGTAGTCGAGCAGCTTTTCCTCGTTGTCGGGCATCGACGTCACTCCAAGAGCGGACCGGTGGGGGATCGGGTACTAGAGCGGGATGTTCCGGAGCGCGCCGCGTCGCCGGACGGGGCCGGTGGCGGCGGGCACGGAGGCGGGACGGGCCCGGGTGTCCTCCGGGCGGACGACCTCGTCGACCACGGTGAGGTCGAGGGGGCGGTCGAGGTCGCCCGCGACCGGCTCGTGGTCCTCGACGGGCCGCGCCACGAGTTCGCGGCGTCCGGTCGCCCCGGCCGCCGCGGTCGTCGTGCGGTGGATGACGCCGACGGTGGCCCCGGCGAAGGCGTACGGTGGCGTGGCGTGGCGCCGCGCCGCCGGCCGCGACGGCCGGCGCAGCGGGGCGCGGCGGTCGCGCTCGCTGGTCACCGCGGTCATCGCGGTCAGCTCACCCTGCGCTCGTGACCCTGCCAGAATCGCTCCCGCAGCTCGCGGCGCAGGATCTTGCCGCTGGGGTTGCGGGGCACCCGGTCGATGAACTCGTAGTGCAGGGGCTGCTTGAAGCCGGCGAGCTTGCCGCGCAGGTGCAGCGCCAGGTCGCGCTCGGTGAGCTGCTGGCCCTCCACCGGCACCACGAACGCGTGCACGGCCTCGCCCCAGCGCTCGTCCGGCACGCCCACGACGGCCGACTCGGCGACCAGCGGGTGGCGGCCGATGACGTGCTCGACCTCCGCCGGGTAGACGTTCTCCCCCGCGACGATGATCATGTCCTTGATCCGGTCGCGGATGTACAGGTAGCCGTCCTCGTCCAGCACGCCGGCGTCCCCGGTGACGACCCAGCCGTCGACCAGGGTCTTCGCCGTGGCCTCCGGCAGGTTCCAGTACTCGACCATCGCCGCCGGGGTCCGCAGCCAGACCTCGCCGATCTCGCCGGGCGGCAGCGGAGCGCCCTGGCTGTCGGCGACCTTGACCTCGAAGCCCGGGTAGGGGCGTCCCGCCGCCTGCATCCTGCCGCTGTCCGGCGTGTGGTCGGCCGGGGGCAGGCAGATGGCGGTGTTGCCGGTCTCGGTCAGGCCGTAGATCTGGGCGAACTCGCAGCCGAAGCCCTCGACGCAGCGGGCCAGCAGCGCCGCCGAGATGGGCGCGCCGCCGTAGACCACCTTGCGGAGCGAGGTGAAGTCCTCCCGGGAGACGCCGGGCTCCGCCAGCAGCAGCCGCAGCATCGCGGGCACCAGGCAGGCGGTGGTGACGCGCAGCGTCCTGATCAGCTCGACCGCGCCCGCCGTGGTGAACTCGCGCATCACGACGTTGGTCACGCCCGACACGAAGCCCTGCGTCGCCCACCACAGGCCGCCGATGTGGAAACCGGCCATGCCGACGAGGCTGACGTCGCCCTCGCGCCAGTCGATCCAGTTCAGTTCCGCCGAGGCGAGCGCCTGGCGTACGGCGAAGAAGCTGCGGTGCGCGAGGACGACGCCCTTGGGCAGTCCGGTCGTTCCGCTGGTGTACATCTGCACCAGCGGCGTGTCGGGGGTGACCCGGCCCAGCACGTTCGCGTCCGGCTGCGCCGACACCCAGGCGGTGAAGCCGGCGCCGGCCGCACCCGGCTCGTCGAGCCCGACCACCTGCTTCAGCGTCGGCAGTTCCGGTGCCAGCTTCTCGGCGGTGGCGGCCGAGTCGGCGTCGACGAAGAGCAGGGCGGCGCCGGAGTCGCGCAGGATGTGCTCGACCTCGCCGGCGGCCAGCCGCCAGTTGATCGGCACCAGCACCACGCCGGTCTTCGCGGCGCCGAAGAGCAGCTCGTAGTAGTGCTCGGACTCCTTGCCGAGGTAGGCGATGCGGTCGCCGGGGCGCAGGCCGGCCGCCTGGAGGCCGCGCGCGACCTGGTTGCTGACGCGGTGCAGGGTGGCGTAGTCGACGCGCCGGCCCTCGCAGACCATGGCGACGACGTCCGGCTGCTGGACGGCGTGCCTGCGCACCACGTCGACGAGGGTGCGCAACTGAACAGTCACCGGGTCCTCCTCAGGGGACGTACGGATGGGGGCGGCTCAGGCCGCGTCGGCCTGGAAACGCATGCCGGGCGGGTTGACCAGCGCCATCCGCACCTCGCCCTCGGCGGCGCCACCCTGGGTGTCCCAGAAGCGCCAGGGCATGTCGATGATCTGGACCGGCTTGCTGCGGTTGCGCTCGCTGAACTCGGCGAAGGACACCTCGCCGTGGAACGACGACGAGTCGATCGGCCGCCGGAACTTGCTGGTGAAGTTCGCGATCAGCATGTCCGGGAGCTGCTTGGCCCAGTAGTCGTCCATCGTCCACGCGGCCAGCGCGGGAACCGCCCGCTCCTGGACGCACTTGGCGATCAGGTAGTACATGAGCTGGTTGAAGCAGATGTTCACCTCGACCGAGTTGAGGTGGCCGGTGTCGTCGATGTAGCACGGGTAGGGGATGGCGAACTCGCCCTCCGCGCTCGCCAGCCCGTTGGCGACGGTGACCGTCGCGGACTTCAGGTACTGGGTCTTCGGCCTCGCGTACGGGCGCAGCACGTCCGAAAGCAGTCCCGGGTCGTTGGCAAATGTCGCACGCCCGATAGACGCGCCGTTCTTCACCGGCGATGTGGTCATTGCTATTCCTCCTTTGCGCACGAGTGCGAAATTGAAGGTAATCTCGGCCGGTCCATCACCCGGTAACAGCGGAAGAACTCAGCCGGCGTCCCTGGCGGACCCGACCGACGAGCCGGTCCAGCAGCATGTCGGAGGTGAGCGACAGGTCGGCCAGGAGCGGGTCGGTCGACAGCAGCGCCCGGTGCAGCGCCTGGATCCGCTCCGAGGGCTCGATGCCGAGTTCGCCCATCATCCGCCGGCGGAACCGCAGGTAGACCTCCAGCGCCGCCGGCGTGCGGCCGGACCGGTGCAGCGCGAGCATCAGCATCGTGTGCGCCGACTCGTGCAGCGGGTGCTCCACGACCAGCGAGGCGAGCTCGGAGGTCGCCTCCCGGTGCCGGCCCAGGCACAGGTCGGCGTCGATCCTGGTGGTGTACGCGTAGAACCGGCGCTCCTCCAGCCGCGCCGCCTGGGCGCGCAGCTGCGGGCCCCACTGCCCCTGGTGCACGACGTTGCCGCGCCACAGCGCCAGCGACCGGCGCAGGTGCGCGCCCGCCTGCTCGTAGTCGCCCGCGTGCATCGCCGCGGTGCCCGCCGTGACCAGCTCGTCGAACTCGACGATGTCGAGCTGCTTCGGGTCCACCCGCAGCGTGTAGCCCCCGGAGCAGGTGAGCAGGACGTCCCGCGCGATGTCCTCGACGGATCCGCCGAGCACGTCGCGGAAGAGCTTGCGCACCTTGAACATGTACGTCTGGAGGGTGGCGTGGGCGGTGCGCGGCGCCCCCGAGCTCCACAGCTCCCGCACGAGCACCGACGCGCCGACCGGCTGGTTCGCGTTGAACAGCAACGCGGACAGGACCAGCCGCAGCTTCGGCGCGCTCGGTGCGATGTCGACCCCGTCGTGCCGGATGACGAGCGGGCCGAGCAGCTCGAACCGTAGTCCGGCGAGCGGGTCTCCCGTCGGGCGCCGGGGCGGCCCGACCGGTGGCGGCTCGGTACGCCGGACTTCCGTTGCGGGGTCGGCCGCCGACTCCAGCAACGCGGCGAGGAGCGTCAGTTTCTCCTCGTGCGACATCGATCCCAGTTCCGCAAACTTGGTAATCATTTCGCCGACCTCGCTATCAGTCGGATCCACCGCACTTTCCACCGCCGACGAGTGGTGTCGGCGTACTGGTTCCGTGACGGGAGCGACGATTCCGACCAGGGGGAGTCAGGACAGGCTTCCACGCTATTCCAAGCCAGGGTCGAGCCGATAGTGACCGCGTCATGGACGGGCGTGACCAAACGAGGGGGCAGCATGTGACCGCGGCACTTGCCCGCGGCCTGCGCTGCCGGGAGGCTGGGCTGGAGGCACGCTGGAGTGTCGCTGGAGCGGCACTGGTCGAGCAGGGGGCAGCCATGTCGGGTGGGGACGCACAGCTGCGCGTCGGGTTCAAGCGGCACCTGCGGGCCCACGTGGTACGCGGTGACGCCGTCTACCTGCTGTCCGAGCGCGGCGCCACCTCGGTCAGCGGGGCGCACGTCGAGGCCCTGGCCCCGCTGCTCGACGGCACCCGGGACCTCACGGAACTCGTCCGGGACAGTCCCGCCGGGATGACGCCCGCCGAGATCGGCACGGTCGTCCGGCGGCTCGTCGACGCCGGCCTGGTCACGCTGCGGCCGGCGCAGGAGGCGGAGGCCGACGAGCCCGCGCTCGCGTACTGGGAGTCGGCGGGCCTGGACCCCACGGCCGCCGTGCGGGCCACCGCCGCCGCCCGGGTCGACCTCATCCGCGTCGGCTGCCCGCCGCGGGATGCCGCGGCGGCGGAGGACGCGCTGCGCGCGGCCGGGTTGACGGTGACGCAGGTTTCCGGGAACTTTTCGGCCTCGCCCGCCGACTTATCGGTTGTGCTCTCTGCGGACTATCTCGACGAGGGACTGGCTGCCGTCGACGCCGCGCACCGCGCCGCCCGCCGGCCCTGGCTCCTCGCGAAGCCCGGCGGCGCACAGGTGTGGGTGGGGCCGGTCTTCGACCCCGCCGCCGCCACGGGGTGCTGGCACTGCCTGGCGCACCGGCTGCGCGGCCACCGCCAGGCCGAGACGCGCCTGCGCGCCGTCGTCGGCTCCGCCACGGAGATCGGCACTCCGCCGGTGTCGCTGCCCCCGCTCGGCGCCGCCGCCCTGCACCTGGTGGCGCTGGAGGCCGCCAAGTGGACGGCCGGCCTGCGGCACGACGGGCAGCGCGCGGTGTGGACCTTGGACAGCGTCACCCTGCGCGGCGCCCACCACGAGGTGCGCGCCCGCCCGCAGTGCCCGGAGTGCGGCGATCCCGGCATCGAGCGCGACCGGGCGTTCCGTCCGGTGCCGCTGCGCAGCCGGCCGAAGGCGTCCCGCTCCGGCGGCAGCCACCGCGCCCTGCCGCCGGAGCGGGTGCTGCGCGACTACGGGCACCTGGTGAGCCCGGTCAGCGGCGTGGTCAAGGAGATCACCCGCGACGGGCGGGGCCCGGCCTTCTTCAACTCGTTCCGCTCCGGCCCGAACCTCGCGATGACCACGCGCAGGAACGCCGAGCAGATGCGTTTCGCGCTGCGCGCCGAGAACGGCGGCAAGGGCGTGACCCCCGTGCACGCCGAGGTCAGCGCGCTCTGCGAGGCCATCGAGCGGCACAGCGCCTACTTCCACGGCGACGAGGCCCGGGTCACCGGCAGCTACACCGAGCTGGCCGACACCGCCGTGCACCCCGACGACTGCCTGCTCTTCGACGAGCGGCAGTACGCCGACCGCGCCCGCTGGAACGCCACCTGCTCGCCGTTCCAGTACGTGTGCGCGCCGTTCGACGACGCGGCCGTGACGAGCTGGACCCCGGTGTGGTCCCTCACGGAGCAGCGGCACCGCCTGCTGCCCACCTCGATGCTCTACTTCAACGTGCCGGAGCAGCACGGCGGCACGTCGCTGTGCGCGGACTCCAACGGCAACGCGGCGGGCAGCAGCCTGGAGGACGCGCTGCTGCAGGGCCTGCTGGAGGTGGTGGAACGCGACGCGGTGGCCCTCTGGTGGTACAACCGCACCCGGGCCCCCGCCGTGGACCTGGACAGCTTCCGCGACCGCTGGATCGACGAGCTGCGGGAGGTCTACGCGGGCCTGCACCGCGAGGTCTGGGTCCTGGACGTGTCGTCGGACGTCGGGATCCCCACCATGGCCGCGCTGTCCCGGCGCACCGACAAGCGGTGCGAGGACATCATGTTCGGCTTCGGCGCCCACCCCGACCCGCGGGCGGCGCTGGTCCGCGCGCTCACCGAGATGAACCAGTTGATGCCGACCGTGGCGGAGGTCGGCGGGGACGACGACGACAGGTACGGCTGGTCCGATCCCGACGCCGTACGGTGGTGGCGCACCGCCACCTGGGCCGGGGACGCCTACCTGCGGCCCGATCCGGCGGTGCCGGCACGTCGACTCACCGACTACCGCCACACCCCGACGGACGACCTGCTGTCCGACGTCCGCTCGGTGCAGCACAGGCTGGAGGCCCTGGGGCTCGACGTGCTCGTGCTCGACCAGACCCGTCCGGACGTCGGGCTCCCCGTGGTGAAGGCCATCGTGCCGGGGATGCGGGGCTTCTGGGCGAGGTTCGCGCCGGGCAGACTGTTCGACGTCCCGGTGCAGCTCGGCAGGCTCGACCGCCCCACGGAGTACGAGAACCTCAACCCGATACCACTTTTCGTGTAGAGCGGGCGCCCGTGGCGTCGCCGCCGCGCCCGTCGAGGAGCCAGGTTGCCATCCGACGCCGACACGTCCCGCCCCGGACCGAGCCTGTCGCTGTGGTCCTTCCGGGACGACGTGACCATCGAGACGGCTGAGGACGGCAGTCTGACGATCCTCTCCCGTTGGGGCGACGTCCCGGTGGGCCGGCCCGCGCCCGCGGTCGAGGAGGTCCTGCACCGCATGACCTACGGGCCGGTCGCGCTCGGCAACGTCGCCGGGCTGGACGAGGGCGTCCTCCGGCCGGTCTTCGACCGGCTGCCCGGGCGGATAGTCCGCTCGCTCGGCTCGCGGGACTCGCCGGTGCCGCTGCTCTCCGTCCAGCCGGTCTCCCCGCTGGGGGTGTTCGCGCTGCCGGAGGTGGCCGAGGACCGGCAGCTCAGGCTGTCCCGTTTCGCGTTCGCCCACCAGCGGGACGGCGAGCTGGTGCTCGAGTCCCCGCTGTCGCACCACCGGGTGGTGCTGCACCGGCCGCAGGCGTCGCTGGTGCTCGGCGCGCTCCCCCGCGCGACCACCACCGTCGAGGTGGGTCGGAAGGTCGGCCTGACGCTCCCGGTGGTGGCCGACGTCGTCGCCCACCTGGTCGGCGCGGGCATGGTCGTCGTCGCCGAGGCCGGCACGTCGGAGTTCCACGAGGACTCCGACCCCACGCTGGCGATGTGGTCGCCGTACGACCTGCTGTTCCACTCGCGCAGCAGGCTCGGCCCGCACGACGACCCCGCCGGCGCGACGTTCCGCCACGTCGCGACCCTGCCGCCACCGGCCGCCGTCAAGCCGGCGCCCGCCGGGCCGCGGATCCCGATGTACCGGCCGCCCGTCACGGTGCCGCACGGGATGACCCTCACCGAGGCCGTCGACCTGCGCCGGTCGACCCGCACGTTCGCCGAGGCGGCGCCGTCGACCCGGGAACTCGGGGAACTGCTGTTCCACGCGGCGCGGGTCCGGATGCAGACGGTCGCCACGGCTCCCGACAACGTGCGGTACACGGTGACGCGGCGTCCGTATCCCAGCGCGGGTTCGCTGTACGAGCTGGAGCTGTACCTGACGGTGGACCGCTGCCCGGACCTGCGGCGCGGCATCTACCACTACAGCCCGGTCGACCACGCGCTGACCCTCGTCAACGCCGACCCGGCCGACGTCGACGAGTTGCTCGACAACGCGCGCGTGTCCGTCGGGGGCCGGCGGCCCCCGCCGGTGCTGATCACCATGACCGCGCGGGCGGGGCGGGTGTCCTGGGTGTACGACAGCATCTCCTACGCCACCACCCTGAAGCACGTCGGCATGCTCCAGCAGACGCTCTGCCTCGTCGCCACGATGCTCGGGCTCGCCACGTGCGCCCTCACCATGGGCGACGCCAGGGTGTCCGCGTCGGCGTTCGGGCTCGACTGGCCGGCGGAGGTCGGAGTCGGCGAATTTGCCGTCGGACTACCCGAAAACGACATCTCCTGTAACGATGAGTATCTGGGCGTACACGGAATGTGAATAGGCCGACCGGTCATCGGCAAATGGCTTTGCGACACTTCGCACGCGGGCGCGAAAAGAGCATTCATGATGCATGCGGGCGCGTGATAGAACGGGGTTAATTGCGCCGGCCCGACAGGGGATGCCAAGTTGATCAAGGTGTTGTTGGCCGAGGACATGCACATGGTCCGAGATGCGCTGGTCGCGTTGCTCAACCTGGAGCCGGACATCGAGGTCGTCGCCGCGGTCGCCTCGGGCACGGAGATCCTGCCCATGGCGCAACGGTTCCGGCCCGACGTCGCCGTGATCGACATCGACCTGCCGGGCAAGGACGGGCTCTCCGCGATCGCCGACATCCAGGTCCACCTGCCGGAGATCCGCACCCTGGTCCTGACCGCGCTCGGCCGACCGGGCACCCTCCGCCGGGCGTTGTCCGCGAAGGCGACCGGCTTCCTGCTGAAGGACGCCCCGACCGAGCAGCTGGTCGACGCCATCCGCAGCGTCGCCGCCGGCCGGCGGGTCGTCGACAGCCAGCTCGCCATGTCCGCCTGGGACAGCGCGGAGTGCCCGCTCACCGCGCGCGAGACCGAAGTCCTCCGCCTCACGGCGGAGGGGCTCCAGGCCGTCGACATCGCGGCACAGATGTTCCTGTCAGTCGGCACCGTCCGCAACTACCTGACCACGATCGTCAACAAGCTCTCCGCGCGCAACCGCGTCGACGCCATCCGGGTCGCCCGGGAGGCCGGCTGGCTGTGACCGGGACGCCCCGCGGCGCTCCAGGCGCAGGGGCACCTTGGCGCACAGGCGGAACAGGTCCGGCTGCCGGTCGACCGTCAGCGAGCCGCCGATCTCCTGGGCGCGTACGGACAGGTTGCGCAGCCCGTTGCGCCCACTGCCCGGATCCCTGGGCGGCCCGACGGCCTGGTCGTCGTTCACGATCTCGATCCAGGCGTCGTCCTGCGTCTGCCGGATGGTGATGTCGCAGCGCTTGGCCTTGGTGTGCCGCAGGATGTTGGTGACCCCCTCCCGCAGCACCGTGGCGAGCACCGTGCTCACCTGGACCGGCAGGTCCAGGTGGTCGCTGTCCAGCCGCACCTGGATGTCCGCGGCGGAGAGCACGGAGACGGCGGAGCGGCACTCCTCCTCCAGCGACAGTTCGCGGTAGCCGCTGGCGACGGTCCGCGCGTCGGAGAGGGCGACCCGCGATATCTCCAGGATCTCCAGCAGCTGGTCGCTCGCCTCCTGGGGCGACTTCTCCATGAGCCGGTGCACCAGCTCGATCTTGAGCGAGATCGCGGACAGGCTGTAGCCGAGCAGGTCGTGCAGGTCGCGGGCGAAGCGCAGCCGCTCCCGCAGCACCGCCATGCGCGCGATCTCCGCGCGGCTCTCCTGCACCTCGACGACGAGCGCGGTCAGCCGGGACAGCCCGTACACCACGAGCCCCGTCGTGACGGTGGAGATCGCCGTGTAGAGCATGTCGATCGGCGCGTGGGTGAAGAGCCACTGGGCGACGGCCATCGAGGTGACGATGAGGGCGAAGGTCACCCACGCCGTGACGGCCCGCAGCACGAGCAGCACGCTGCCGGCCAGGAAGCCCGGCATGCCGACCCACGCCTGGCCGAACGCCAGGATCGGCAGGTAGACCAGCGCCGCCTGGGTGGCGAGGACGCCGTAGCCCAGCGGCGTGCGCAGGCGTCCGTTGTCCCGGCCGTACCACAGCATCTGCATCGCCATCAGCGCGGCGATGCACGTGAACGACAGCGCGATGGCGAGCGGACCGACGGGCAGGAACATGACGTGGAGAAAGCCGATGAGGCTGATGCTTACGAAGACGGCGGTGACGACGCCCATCGCGAGCCGGGGCGCCGGTAGCGGCGCGGCCCCTCGCGACGATGAGCGCCCTGGTGTGACGGAGAGGTTCACGGCAGCAGCGCTCTCGTTTGCTCTAGCGCAGCCGGCGTACGTCCAGAGGCCAACTCGCCCCGCACCCCGTATGGCCGGCCCCCCGCCAGCCGCGACGCCCGATGACGGGCCTCGGTTCAACAACCACGACACACTCCCCAGTGATCGGCCCGACGGCGGGAATGGTCCTCGTCTGCCCGCGCAGGAACCCGGTGGACCGGCCGAACGCCGAAGCCCACCGAGTTGCTACGCAACGCAAACGTTTTTGAACGGATTCCCGGCCGCGAATTGCTATGTGCCCTTACGGACACCTTCCCCCTTGAGGGTCGACCTTTCCACAAAAAAATGACGGCCGTCAAGCCGTCTGTCCTTGGCCGCTGCGGCGCGAAAGGGTCCTAATCGATGCTAGGGAACATTTGCCGCCGTCACGTCATATACTCTAGTAGGGACATTTGACGCGGGCGTCGCCGCGCGGCGGCGGGGCCTAGCGGGGGAGCGCCGGACGCCGCCGCGGGGCCGGTGCCAGCACCGACACGAGGTCGCGCCGGGCCCGCGCCACGCGCGAGCGGATCGTGCCGACGGGGCAGCCGCAGAATTCGGCCGCCTCCGCGTATCCGAGACCCAGCACCTGGGTCAGCACGAACGCGTCGCGGCGGGCCGCGGGCAGCGTGCGCACCGCGAGGTTGAGCGCGACAGTGTCGTCCAGGCCGGGTAGGTGGTGGGCCCCGGAACGCTCCGCGGTGGCCTGCCAGTCCTGGTCGGACACGATCCGGGGCCGGCTCGCGGCGGCGCGGAAGTGGTCGGCGGCCACGTGCCGCGCGATGGCCAGCAGCCAGGCCCGCGCGTGGTGGCGCCCGGTGAACAGGTGCGCGCTGCCCAGCGCGCGGGCGAACGTCTCCTGGGTCAGGTCCTCGGCGTCGGCGTGCCCCACCAGGTAGACCAGGAAGCGCCAGACGTCACGCCGCGTGCTGCGGACGAGCGGATCCGCCGCGGCGCGGTCGCCCCGCCCGACGGCCAGGGCGAGAGCCGTGACCGCGTTTTCCCCCAGTGAGTCCGACATGAATTCACGGTAACCGTACGGGGTGCGGGGGGAAACGGATTCCAGTGGCGGTCCAGCCGGCCTCATCGCCGGGAACCAGAATTCGTTGGAACCGTCCGGCCGGCGCGTGGCGCGTCCCGGGGCCCACACGGCGGGCTGGTCGGCGCGCGGGCCCGGGAGACAGGCCCGCGGGGCCGCCGACGCACGCGCGCCCGACGGCGGCGTGGCGCCCGCCCCCGGCGGTGACCGGGGACGACTGCGGCCGACCGTCGGTGCGGTTGGTCATCAG
>NZ_JBFABB010000160.1:0-13051 GCF_040640035.1 Micromonospora sp. NPDC023633
GCCGTCGGCGCCGGCACCCTGCTCGACCTGCGCACCCCCGCGCCGCGCCCGGCCGACGCGCCGCCGGGCGAGTTCAGCGCCGCCCGGGCGTACGAGCACGTCGAGGTCGTCGCCGCGCGGACGCACGTGGCGGGCAGCCCGGCGAACGACCAGGTCCGTGCGCACGTCGAGGGGGTGCTGCGCGGCCTCGGCCTGGAGACCGAGGTGCAGGACACCGTCGCGCCCGAGGCCGGCCAGCTCAGCGGGGCGGCCGGCGGGGCCACCCTGGCCCGGGTACGCAACGTGGTGGCCCGGCTGCCCGGCACCGCCCCCACCGGGAAGGTCTTCCTCGTCGCGCACTACGACTCGGTGCAGTCCGGGCCGGGCGGCAACGACGACGCCGCCGGCACCTCGGCCATCCTGGAGGTGGCCCGCGCGCTGGCGGCCGGCCCCCGGCCGCGCAACGACATCGTCTTCGTGCTCACCGACGCCGAGGAGGCGTGCCTGTGCGGGGCGGCGGCGTTCGCGTCCAGCCACCCGCTGGCCGCCGACGGCGGCGTGGTGCTCAACCTGGAGGCGCGCGGCTCCACCGGCCCGGTGATCATGTTCGAGACCTCGCGGGACAACGCCGCCCTGGTGGACGCCTTCGGCCGGGCCGCGCCGCACCCCGTGGGCACCTCGTTCGCCGTCGAGATCTACCGCGCGCTGCCCAACGACACGGACTTCACCGCGTTCCTCGACGCGGACTTCGTCGGGCTGAACTCGGCGTACATCGACGGCGGGGCGATCTACCACACCCCGCTGGACACCCCCGCCGCCA
This sequence comes from Micromonospora sp. NPDC023633, assembly GCF_040640035.1. Taxonomy (NCBI): domain Bacteria; kingdom Bacillati; phylum Actinomycetota; class Actinomycetes; order Micromonosporales; family Micromonosporaceae; genus Micromonospora; species Micromonospora sp. NPDC023633. Next base: position 800 of record NZ_JBFABB010000160.1, read on the forward strand.
TGGACCGGGCCAGCCTCCAGCACCACGGCGACAACGCCCTCGGCCTGGCCCGCGAGTTCGGCCGGGTCGACCTGACCGCGTTGGACTCCGGGCACGACGCCACCTACTTCCCGGTCCCGCGCGGGCTGGTGCGCTACCCCGGCTGGCTGGTCCTGCCCCTGGCGCTGCTGGCGCTCGCCGCCGTGGTGGCCCTCGGCTGGCTCGCCCGGCGGCGGGGCCGCGCCACCGGGGGCCGGCTCGCCGCCGGGTTCGGGCTGGCGCTGCTGCCGCTCGTGCTCGCCCCGCTCGCCGCGCAGCTGCTCTGGGCGGCGGTCACCGCGCTGCGGCCCGGCTACGCCGAGTTGCTCGACCCGTACCGGCCGACCTGGTACCGGCTGGCCGTGGTGGCGCTCGCCGCCGCCGTCCTGTTCACCTGGTACGCGCTCACCCGCCGCCGGGTCGGCCCGGCCGCGCTCGCCATCGGCGGGCTGGCCTGGCTGGCCGTGCTCGGGGTGCTGCTCGCCGTGCTGGTGCCCGGCGGGGCGTACCTGGTCACCCTGCCGGCCCTGGCCGGCGCGCTGGCCGGGCTGGTCGCGATGAGCACGCGGATCGACGGTCCGTGGCCGGTGGTCGCGTCGACCCTGGCCGCGGCGGTGGCCGTGGTGATCCTGCTGCCCACCGTCGTCCTGCTCTTCCCGGCGCTCGGCATGGCGATGGGCGGGGTCGCGGCGCTGGTCGCGGTGCTGCTCGGCCTGGCCGTGCTGCCGGTGGTCGACCTGCTGCACCCGCAGGCCGGCGGGCAGCGCGGGCTGGTCGCGCTGCGCGCGCGCCGGCTCGGCGCGCTGCCGGCCGCCGCCGCCACGCTGGCAGCCGTGGTCCTCGCCGGGGTCGGGTTCGCCGTAGACCGCTTCGACGCCACGCACCCCGCGCCCACCCACCTGATGTACGCCTTCGACGCCGGCACCGGGCAGGCCCGCTGGCTCAGCCACGAGGAGGACCCGCAGCCCTGGACCGACGGCTACGTCGACGGGGTGACCGAGGTCGCCGACTTCCCCGGCCTGGGCGACGCCGAGCTGCGCGCCGGCCCGGCGCAGGCGGCGGACCTGCCCGCCCCGAAGCTGGAGGTGCTCGCCGACGCCACCGCCGGCCCCGAGCGCACCCTGCGCCTGCGGCTGGTCCCCCAGCGCCAGGTCCGCCTGACCACCCTGCACGTGGACGCCGCGACGGCGACGGTGCTGCGGGCGGAGGTGGCCGGCCGCGCGGTGCCGGTGGAGCCCGGGGAGGGCCGCTGGGGCTTCGGCCTGGTCTTCCACGCCCCGCCGCCGGCGGGTGTCGAGGTGACGCTGACCGTCGCGCCGAAGGCGGGGCAGGTGGCGCTGCGCGCGATGGACGCCAGCGACGGCCTGGACGCCCTGCCCGGCTTCCGGCCCCGCCCGCCCGGCGTGGGGGTGGTGGGCTCGCACAGCTCGGAGATGCTCGCCGTCGCCCGCACCTATCCGGTCTAGGCAGGCCCAGGCCCCGCCGAGAGCAGGCGCGGAGCGTTCCGCTTCGCGCCGTCAGCCCCAACCGGAGGGCCCGGGGGCGTCGACGTGATCGCCGTCGCCACCGGGCCCTCGCTGTCACCGCCAGTCGGTCACGACAGGTACTTGGACACCACGCCGGCGTCGATGACCGCCTCTTCGCCACCGGCGACAGTGACATAGCCGCTGTGGCCGTACCTGTTGTAGCCCCCGGTCTCGTTCAGGTAGTAGACGAGGTCCGAATCGGGCGAGGTGATGAAGCTGTACGGGTCGCGTACGTAGAACTCGCTCCGGTAGGTGCCCGGCCGCACCTGGGCGGCGTACGTGCCATCCGGATTCACCGTGGCCACCGCGGCGAATCCCTGGCCAACCACCACGATCCGGTAGATGCCCTGTTCCCCGGGGGGCGCGCCGGGCTCGCCGGCGTCCCGGAGGTTGTCCCGGTCGCTGTCGACCCAGACGACGCCCCGTACGGTCGCCGGCTGGAGGACGGTGACCCGGGTGCGCAAGGTGTTGTTGTCCAGGATCGTCTCGGTCGAGGTGGTCGACAGGGTGGCGGTCAGGTCGAGGACGTCGCCGGGGTTTGCGCCCGAGACGGCGGCCGTGATGTTGAGAAGAGCACTGCTCTCTCCCGGGCGCAGCGGCCCGTGGGTGCAGCGCCAGCCCGGCTGGCCTGCGGCGAGGTCGTCGCCGTAATGGCAGGCCCAGCCCTCGCCGCTCTCGCCGTGACGAACCGTGCCGGCGGGCAGCGGCACGGTGACGGTCAGGTCACCGGAGGGGGACGTCCCGCTGTTCGACACGAACGAGGTGAGGCCGAACACCTCACCATTGATCATCTCGTGGTCGCGCGACTCGCTCATGAACCCGACGTCCACGGTGCCGGGCACGTAGCGCAGGCTGGCCTGGGCGGTGTTGTTGGTGGTGGACGACTCGTGTCCGCCGGTGGCCGTCACACTCACCACGACCTCGTCACCGACCGTGCCGGCGGCCACGCCGAACGGGATCCGCAGGGGTTGCGCCGTCGCACCAGCCGCAAGCGGCACGTGGGTGCAGGTGGCGGGAACCTGGAAGGTGCACTGCCAGCCGGGTGGGACGGAGACCCCTTCGGTGAACCAGGTGCCGGAGATGGACAGGGCCAGGGTGACATCCCCGCTGGCCGCGGTGCCGGCGTTGTGGAGGCCGACCGTCAGGGTGGACCAGCCGCCGGTGTCAGCAACCTCGGTCGGGGCGAGGCTCGCGGCGACGACCAGGTCGGCCCGGGCAGGTGCCGCGTTGGCGGGGGTCGTGGCGAGCAGGCCCACCATGGTCGCCGTCAGTGCACTCCCCGCGAGCACACTGAGCCGGACGAGGCGGTGTTTGGAGGTCGCAGACATCGGATCCTTCCGTCGGAGGGATGACTCCGGGTCGACAGACCCGGCCGGGACGACAACACACTGCTGTCGTCCGTCTGCTGAGCGCTGAGAGATCGATCTTCGTTACACCGCTGGGGCCGGCGCGGGAGCCTGGGAGGCCAGGGACCTCACTTCCAGCGGAAGTGGACGAAGAGGCGGCCGAAGTTCTTCGAGTCCTTCTCGACGCGGTGGTAGAGCTGCTTGACGTCCTTCTGGTCGAGGAAGCGCAGCACCCGCTTCTTGAGCTGGCCGGAGCCCTTGCCGGGGATGATCTCGACCAGGGTGGCCTTCTTCGCCACCGCCTCGTCCATGATCCCGCGCAGCGCCCGGTCGATGTCCTGGCCCTTGTTGAAGATGTCGTGCAGGTCCAGCTTCAGCTTCATCGCGCACCCGCCGGCAGCTCACGTCCCATGACGCCGATGGTAGGCCGCCGGTCCGCACGGGGCGGGGCCGCGCCCCGGCCCAGCCGCGACCGACCGGCTCATGGGCGGCTTCCTTCCAGCTTCCAGCTTCCAGCGCCCGCCGCACGGGTGGAACGCCACGGTTGTCATCGGGCCCGTTCGACAGCCGTGGCGTTTCACCCGTCGCGGGAGCTACCCGGCGGCGCCCGGCGCTGGGCTGCCTCCGGTGACGGGGCCCGGACAGGCGGACGGGGCAGCCCTGTCGAGCTGCCCCGTCCGTGCGCCCGCGTCCGGGCGTCGATCCGACCGGCGTCATCCCTCGACGGCACGCTCGCCGTCAGCGACCGCCCTCGACCCGGGCCTGCACCCGGTCCAGGGCGGCGCGGTAGTCGTCGTTGCCGCTGTGCATGGCCGCCGCGATGCGCAGGTGCCGCAGCGCGTCGGCGTGCCGGTTGAGCCGCTCCAGCGTGCGGCCCAGCACGTGGTGGGCGTAGTGGTCGGCGGGGTCCCGGTCGATCAGCTCCCGCAGCTGCGCCTCGGCCCGGTTGAGCTGGGCCGACTGGAAGTAGGCCCGGGCCAGCAGCTGGCGTACCGAGGCGTTGTCGGGCTCCGCCGCCACGATCGGTTCGAGCAGCCGGGCCGCCCCGGTCGGGTCACCGGCCTCGAAGAACATGGTCGCCCGCCGGTACTCGGTCAGAAGGTCCATCCGACCCACCCCCTCGTGTCGCGCCACTGTCCCGACGCTGGCACAACATCCGCCGTACCGCGACTGTTCCCGGCCGGGAATCGCGCGGGCGGGGCTCAGGTGGAGGCGCCGTGCCGGCCGGCGGCCAACTCCCAGGCGCGGACGCCGCCGACGATGCCGGCGGTGTTGGGCACCACCACCACGTCGTCGCCCATCCGGGCGAGCTGCTCGGGGCGGATCAGCCGGGAGTTGCCCCCGCCCAGGTAGAGCCGGTCCCAGCGGAACACCGGGCGCAGCCCGTCCACGACCTGCCGGATCCGGCGGGACCAGAACGCGTCCCCGAGCCGGCGCCGCTCCGGCTCCCCCACGTAGGTGTCGTAGGTGGTGTTCCAGCGCACCGGGGCGTGGGACAGCTCCAGGTGCGGGGCGAGCACCCCGCCGTCGAAGAGCGCGCTGCCCAGCCCGGTGCCGAGGGTCAGCACCAGCTCGCAGCCGGTCCCGGCGACCACCCCGGCGCCGTGCACCTCGGCGTCGTTGAGCACCAGCGCCGGCACCCCGAACGCCTCGGCGAGGGCGGTCCGGGCGTCGTACCCGGTCCACTGCGTGACCAGGCCGGGGTCGACCTTCGAGCGGGGGCCGGAGCGGGTCACGTAGTGCGGGGTGGCGACCACCACCCCGTGCCGGATCATGCCCGGCAGGCCGACGGTGAGCCGGTCCGCCGTGGGCAGCCGGCCGCCCAGGTCCAGCAGCGTCTTCACGAAGAGCGCCGGCGGCAGGGGGTACGGGGTGGGCACCCGCAGCGGCTGGGCGCGCATCGTGCCCGCCTCGTCCAGCACGGACGCCTTGATCCCGCCGCCGCCACAGTCGATCGCCAGAGTGGTCACCACCCGAGCAGTGTGCCGCGTGCCCCCCGGGCCCCGTTCGCCGATCTTGCACTTCCGGCCCGGCATCCGCGGCTTTCACCACCTTTCACCCGGACAAGTGCAGGATCGCGGAGCGGTGGAGGCACGAGGGCGTGGAGCGGGGCGGGCGCGCGGGGCTGGGCGGGCGTGGAGCGGGGCGGGACTGGGCGCGGGGCTGGGCAGGCGTCGAGCTGGGCGGGATAGGGTCGGGCACTGATGAGCGCGACGATGATCGTCAAGGGGCTGGCCGCGGGGCACGGGGACCGGGCACTGTTCGCCGGCCTGGACCTGGTGGTCGCACCGGGGGACGTGGTGGGGCTGGTCGGGCCGAACGGGGCGGGCAAGTCGACGCTGCTGCGTACCCTCGCCGGATTGCTGCCGGTGGAGGCGGGCAGCGTGACGCTCAGCCCGCCCACGGCGAGCGTCGGGCACCTGCCGCAGGAGCCCGAGCGGCGGCCCGGCGAGACCGTGCGGGACTTTTTGGCCCGGCGCACCGGGGTGACCGCCGCGCAGGCGGCGCTGGACGCGGCGACGGTGGCGCTCACCGACGGCGCGCCCGGCTCCGACGACGCCTACGCCGAGGCGCTGGAGCGCTGGCTCGCCCTCGGCGGGGCGGACCTGGAGGAACGGGCCGAGCAGGTGGCCGCCGAGCTGGGCCTCACGGTCGACCTGGAACACCCGATGACCGGCCTCTCCGGCGGTCAGGCGGCCCGGGCCGGGCTGGCCTCGCTGCTGCTCAGCCGCTACGACGTCTTCCTGCTCGACGAGCCGACCAACGACCTGGACCTGGCCGGCCTGGAGCGGCTGGAGGAGTTCGTCACCGGACTGCGCGCCGGCACGGTGCTGGTCAGCCACGACCGGGAGTTCCTCGCCCGCACGGTCACCCGGGTGCTGGAGCTGGACCTGCACCAGCAGCAGATCCGGCACTACGGCGGCGGCTACGCGGGCTACCTGGAGGAGCGCGAGGTGGCCCGCCGGCACGCGCGCGAGGACTACGAGGAGTACGCCGACACCCGGGCCGGCCTGGAGGCGCGGGCCCGCACGCAGCGGGCCTGGATGGAGAAGGGCGTGAAGAACGCCCGCCGCAAGGCCACCGACAACGACAAGATCGGCCGCAAGTTCCGCGCCGAGGCGACCGAGAAGCAGGCGGCCAAGGCCAAGCAGACCGAGCGGCTGATCGAGCGGCTGGAGGTGGTCGAGGAGCCGCGCAGGGAGTGGGAGCTGCGGATGGAGATCGCCGCCGCGCCCCGCGCCGGCGCCGTCGTGGCCTCGCTGCGCGACGCCGTCGTACGCCGGGGCGGCTTCACCCTCGGCCCGGTGACCCTGCAGATCGACTGGGCCGACAAGGTGGCGGTGACCGGGGCGAACGGCTCCGGCAAGTCCACCCTGCTCGCCGCCCTGCTGGGCCGGCTCCCCCTCGACTCGGGGCATGCCGCGCTCGGCCCGGGCGTGGTGGTCGGCGAGGTGGACCAGGCTCGCGGGCTGTTCCTCGGCGACGTGCCGCTGATCGACGCGTTCGGCGCCGCCGTACCGCAGCTGTCGCCGGCGGACGCGCGGACGCTGCTGGCCAAGTTCGGCCTGCGCGCGGGGCACGTGCTGCGGCCGGCGGCGACCCTGTCGCCGGGCGAGCGGACCCGGGCGGCGCTGGCGCTGCTCCAGGGGCGCGGGGTGAACCTGCTGGTGCTGGACGAGCCGACGAACCACCTGGACCTGCCTGCCATCGAGCAGCTGGAATCGGCGCTGGCCAGCTACCCGGGCACCCTGCTGCTGGTCACCCACGACCGGCGGATGCTCGACGCCGTGACCACCAACCGGCGGCTGCGGGTGACCGCCGGACGGATCGCCGAAGATTGATCCGTGCCGACCCGCTCGCGGCGGGTGAGAATGACCTCATGCTCAAGTGGGAGTACGCGCTGCTGGTCCGCCGCCGCCAGGCGGCCACGAACGACATCGGCTGGGAGGTCGTCTTCGTCTGGTACGGCCCGGACGGCTCCATGGTCGACGTGACGCCCTACGGCGACACCGCGCTGGCCCACCTCAACCGGGCCGGCGACCAGGGCTGGGAGCTGGTCGCGATGAGCGAGGACCCGTCCCTGCCCGGCAACAACGAGCTGCACCGCTACCACCTCAAGCGGCCCAAGCCGGCCGCGCCGCCGCCCCGGCAGCGGATGCGCGGCGGCGGGCGGCCCCGCCGGACGATCAGCGGCTGACCCGCCCGCCCTCCTCCGGTCGTCCTGGCATAAGGGCCGGGGATCCGGGTAACGGCCGGCGGGAGGTGGCCCCGATGGTCGCGCTGGCACAGCACGCGCCCTCGGCCGAGCGGCTGCGGGCGATCGACGGATTCCTCGCCGAGGCCTGGGTCGACCAGGCCCGGCACGACGACCGGCTGCGCGACCTCGCGGTCGAGGTGCGCTTCGACCGGGGGGTGGCCCACGTCAGCGGGGAGGTCGCCGAGGAGGCCGAGCTGCGGCTGGTCCGGGACCGGGTCGGCCGGCTCGCCGGGGTGCTCGGCGTCTGGTGCCGGGTACGCGTCGGCGGTCGCCACCCGGTCGTGGTCGACCTCGGCTGCGGCGCCACCAAGCAGTGGCCGGGCAACCTGGGGCTGGACATCTTCCCCGCCCCGGGGGTGGACGCGGTGGCGGACCTCTCCGGCTCGCTGCCGCTGGCCGACGACTCGGTGGACGTCTTCTTCGCGGTGCACATCCTGGAGCACCTGATCGACTTCCTGCCGCTGGTCGACGAGTGCCACCGGGCGCTCCGGCCGGGCGGCGTGCTGCACGTGATGAGCCCGTGGTGGCGGCACGTGAACGCCGTCGCCGACCCGACCCACGTCCGGCTGCTCGACGTGCAGACGGTCAAGGGAATCTGCCTCCAGCGCCCGCCGGGCACCCCACGCTGGTATCCGCTGCACGTCGGCTGCGACGGCGCGTCGATCTTCGCCGACCTCACCCCGTTGCCTGCGGACGCGGACGGCCCCACCCCCGCCCACCTGGCCCGCTTCTTCGACTGACGCCCACCCGCCTGCCCCACCTGCCCCGCCGGCCCGCGCCGCCGGCCCGCCGGCCCGCGCCGCCTGCCCGCCTGCCCGCCTGCCCGCCTGCCCGCCTGCCCGCCTGCCTGCCTGCCCGCGCCGATCATGAGGTTGACGGCGGTCTTGATCTCCAGAACCGCCGCCAACCTCATGATCGACGTGGAGAAGGCGGGGCGGGGCCGGGTGAGGCCGGGGGTGGGTGGAGGAGGGAGCGGGGGACGCGGGGCTCAGCGGCCGAGGGTGCTCTCGCGGGGGGCCAGGCGCCAGGGGGCGGAGAGCTCCCGCGGCGGGGCGGTGCGGTCGCCGTCGATGCGGCCGGCGAGCAGTTCCACCGCCAGCCGGGCGATGCGCTCCTTGTCCGGCGCGATCGTGCTCAGGGTGGGCACGGAGAAGCGGCCGTCCTCGATGTCGTCGAAACCGGCCACCGCCACGTCCTCGGGGACCCGCAGGCCCGCCTCGTGCAGGGCGCGCAGGACGCCCAGGGCGAGGGTGTCGTTGAAGCAGAAGACCGCGTCGGGGCGTACGCCGGAGGTCAGCAGGCCGCGCATCGCGGCGGCGCCGTCCGCGCGGTGCCAGGCCGGCGCGGGCGCCACCAGCCGCTCGTCGTACGCGAGGCCGGCGTCGGCCAGCGCGGCGGTGTAGCCGGCGAGCCGGAGCCGGGCGCTGGCCCCCTCCGGGGTGCGTTGCGAGCCGATGGCGGCGATCCGGCGGCGACCGAGACCGGCCAGGTGGGCGGTGATCTCCCGGGCGGCGCTCACGTTGTCGATCCCGACGTGGTCGGCGGGACCGTGGTCGACCCGCTCGCCGAGCAGCACCATCGGGGTCCCGGCCAGCCCGGTGAGGTCCTCGGCGGTGAGCGCCAGCGGGCTGAAGATCAGCCCGTCGATCAGGTGCTCGGTGATGCCCGACGCGACCACCCGCTCCTGCTCCCGGCCGCCGCCGGTCTGGTCGATCAGCACCGTCCAGCCCAGCTCGGCCGCGGCCGTGACGACGTGCCGGGCCAGCTCAGCGAAGTAGGGGATGTCCAGCTCGGGAACCGCGAACGCGATGACCCCGGTGCGCCCCTTGCGGAGGTTGCGGGCGGAGAGGTTGGGCCGGTAGTTCAGCTCGGCGATGGCCTCCTCGACCCGGGCGCGGGTGTCGGGCCGGACGTGCACGTAGCCGTTGACCACGTTGGAGACGGTCTTCACCGACACACCGGCCCGCTCCGCCACGTCCTTGAGCCTGTGCCGCACCACGTCGCCTCCCCCCATGGGTGCGCACTTTACCGCGTAGGGACCTCTTTACAACGTTGCTTACAACGTTGTACAAACCAGGAGCACCGGGTGACCACGGTCACCCGGGACCGGCAACGAGGAAAGGTGGCACCCCTTGCGGACCGCGCAGCTCACCATCGACCCGGCCTTCGCCGTCGGACCGGCCGACCGGCGGCTCTTCGGCTCGTTCGTCGAGCACATGGGCCGCTGCGTCTACGGCGGGGTCTACGAGCCCGGGCACCCCGCCGCGGACTCGCGGGGGCTGCGCCGCGACGTGCTGGAGCTGACCCGGGAGCTGGGTGTGTCCGTGGTCCGCTACCCCGGCGGCAACTTCGTCTCCGGCTACCGCTGGGAGGACGGCGTCGGCCCGGTCGGCGACCGCCCCCGCCGGCTCGACCTGGCCTGGAAGACCATCGAGACCAACGCCTTCGGGCTCGACGAGTTCATGACCTGGGCCGCCGAGGCGGGCATCGAGCCGATGATGGCCGTCAACCTCGGCACCCGGGGCGTGCAGGAGGCCTGCGACCTGCTGGAGTACACCAACCATCCGGGCGGGACCCAGCTGTCCGACCTGCGCCGCAAGCACGGCGCCGAGGAGCCGTACGGGGTGCGGCTCTGGTGCCTGGGCAACGAGCTGGACGGGCCCTGGCAGGTCGGCCACAAGACCGCCGACGAGTACGGCCGGCTGGCCGCCGAGACCGCCCGGGCCATGAAGATGATCGACCCGTCGATCAGCCTGGTCGCCTGCGGCAGCTCCAACCGGACGATGTCCACCTTCGCCTCCTGGGAGGCGACCGTGCTGGAGCACACCTACGAGCACGTCGACTACATCTCCGCGCACACCTACTACGACCCGTCCGACGGCGACCGGGCCAGCATCCTGGCCTCCGCCGTCGACATGGACAACTTCATCCGCGAGGTCGTCGCCACCGCCGACCACGTGGCCGCCAAGCAGCGGCACCGGCGGAAGCTCAAGATCTCCTTCGACGAGTGGAACGTCTGGTACCAGTCCCGCCTCCAGGCCGACCTGGACCGGCGCGGCTGGGTCGAGGCCCCGGCGCTGATCGAGGACGACTTCACCGCCGTCGACGCGGTGGTGGTCGGCGACCTGCTGATCACCCTGCTGCGGCACGCCGACCGGGTCGGGGTGGCCTGCCAGGCCCAGCTCGCCAACGTGATCGCCCCGATCCGCACCCGCACCGGCGGTCCCGCCTGGCGGCAGAGCATCTTCCACCCGTTCGCGCTGACCGCCCGGCACGCCCACGGCACGGTGCTGCGCACCGAGCCCGTCGGCCCGACGTACGAGACGAAGCGGTACGGCGAGGTCCCGGTGCTCGACACGGTCGCCGTGCACGACGAGGAGACCGGCGAGCTGACCGTGTTCGCGGTCAACCGGGGCGAGACCGACCTCCCCCTGGACATCGACCTGCGCGGCCTGCCGGGCCTGTCCGGTACATCCCACCTGAGCCTCGCCGCCGGGGACGACCCGACGGCGACGAACACCGAGGCCGAGCCCGACCGGGTGACGCCCCGGCAGCTGCCCGACCCCACCACCGACGGCGGCCGGTGCTCCGTGCGCCTTCCGGCCGTCTCCTGGAACGTGCTGCGCTTCTCCCCCGTCGGTGGCTGACACCGCACCGGTCCTGAGCAGGCACAATTCATCCCGTCCCCCAAGGAGCAAAATCCCCATGATGCAGAACGAAATGAGCCGGCGGCGCCTGCTCGGGCTCGGCGCCGCGGCCTCGCTGACCCTGGCCGGTTGCGGCGGTGGCGACGACGACGCGGGCCCGGCGGCCGGCAACGGTGGCAAGGACTACACCGGCCCGAAGGTGGACCTGAAGCTGTGGAACGGCTTCACCGGCGGCGACGGCGACATCTTCAAGGCGCTGGTGACCCAGTTCAACACCGAGCACCAGAACATCGCCGTCTCCATCGCGACGTACGAGTGGGCGGACTACTACGCCAAGCTGCCGGGTGCCGCCTCCAGCGGCAACGGGCCGGACATCGCGGTCATGCACATGGACCAGCTCGCCACGTTCGCCGCGCGCGGCGTCATCACCGAGCTGGACGACGTCGCCAAGACCCTGGAGCTCTCCGAGGGCGACTTCGCCCCCACCGTCTGGAAGGGCGGGCTCTACAACTCCAAGCGGTACGGCATCCCGCTGGACATGCACCCCCTCGGCTTCTACTACAACAAGGGGGTCATGCAGAAGGCCGGGCTCGACCCGAACAAGCCGCCGACCACGAAGGACGACTACACCGCCGCGCTGACCGAGCTGAAGAAGTCCGGGGTGCAGGGGTTCTGGGTCAGCCCGTTCCAGTTCACCGGCGGCATGACCTTCTACTCCCTGCTGCACCAGTGGGGCGGCAGCGTCTTCAACGCCGAGGCCACGAAGGCCACCTTCAACTCGGACCAGGCCGTCGAGGCGTGCACCTGGCTGACCGACCTGATCAAGCAGGGCCACTCCCCGGCCAACGTCGGTCAGGACGCCGACTACCTGGCCTTCAAGAGCGGCAAGAACGCCTTCAACTGGAACGGCATCTGGCAGATCAACGACCTGAAGAAGAGCCCGGACGTCCAGTGGGGCGTGGCACCCCTGCCGCAGATCGGCACGCAGCCGGCCGCCTGGGCCAACTCGCACAACTTCACGATCGTCAAGCAGCGGGCCAACGACGCCAACAAGGTCTCGGCGGCGAAGGTCTTCATCAACTGGCTCAGCCAGCACTCCCTCGACTGGGCCAAGGGCGGCCAGGTCCCGGCCCGCAAGGCCGTCCGGGACAGCGCCGACTTCAAGGCGCTGGCCGAGGTCAACGCGCTCGCCCCCGAGCTGGAGTACGCGGCCTTCCCGCCGGCGGCCCCGGGCCTCGGTGAGGTCATGACGACCTTCTACAACTCGTTCAACGAGGCGGCGCTGGGCAAGAAGTCGCCCAAGCAGGCGCTGGACGACGGGGCGGCCAAGGCGAACAAGCAGCTCGAGGACAACCGCAAGAAGTACGGGAGCTGAGATGCTGGTGGTGTGCGGCGACAGCCACACGTCGACCCACGGCGCCCTCGGCGCACTCGCCTTCGGCGTGGGAACGAGCGAC
>NZ_JBFABB010000161.1:0-12954 GCF_040640035.1 Micromonospora sp. NPDC023633
AGGCAGTTCCCGTTGCACCGAGCGAACGACCGGAGGTCCATCCCGCTGGGACTGCCGGCGGTGGTGCGGCGAGGGGCCGGCGCCGGCCGGGGCGGCCCCGGGCGATGGGTCCGGAGCAGGTCGAGACGGCCCGACGGATGCACGCCGAGGGCAGCCACTCGGCGGACGAGATCGCCGCCGCGCTCGGGGTCTCGCGGGCCACCCTCTACCGCCACCTCGACCCGGCCGGCGCGGAATAACGAGACGGATATTGCGACGGTTTTGAGACGGCGGCGATGCCCCCGTCAGGCGGCGAGGGTGGCGTAGCGGCCGGCGCGCTCCAGCAGGCCGTCGTGGCTGCCGGACTCGACGATGCGGCCGTGGTCGAGCACGGCGATCCGGTCCGCGTTCCGCACGGTGGAGAGCCGGTGCGCGATGGTGATGGTGGTGCGGCCCCGGGCCACCTCGTCGAACGCCCGCTGCACGGCGCGTTCGGTCTCGGTGTCCAGCGCGCTCGTGGCCTCGTCGAGGACCAGGATGCGCGGATCGCGCAGCAGCGTACGGGCGATCGCGAGGCGCTGCTTCTCACCGCCGGAGAAGCGGTGGCCCCGCGAGCCGACGACCGTGTCGTACCCGTCGGGCAGCCCGGCGATCAGGTCGTGGATCTGGGCGGCGCGGGCGGCGGCCTCGATCTCGGCGTCCGTGGCGTCCGGGCGGGCGTAGCGCAGGTTCTCCCGCACGGTGGTGTGCAGCAGGTACGTCTCCTGGCTGACCACGCCGACGATCGCGGCCAGGTCGGCCAGGCGCAGGTCGCGCAGGTCGACGCCGTCGACGGTGATCCGGCCGCTCGTCGGGTCGTGCAGCCGGCTGACGAGCGCGGCCAGGGTGCTCTTGCCGGAGCCGGTCTCGCCGACCAGGGCCAGACCGGTGCCGGCCGGCACGTCGAGGGTGATCCCCGCGACGGCGGCGGTGTCGCTGCCCGGGTAGCGGAAGGTGACGTCGGTGAGGCGCAGCTCGCCCCGGACCCGGCGGGGGTCGACGTCGACCGGCTCGGCGGGGTCGTCCACCTCGACCGGCAGGTCCAGGTACTCGAAGATCCGGGCGAACAGCGCCAGCGAGGCGGTCACCGAGACACTCACGTTGAGCAGGCCCATCAACGGGCGGAACAGCCCGCCCTGCAACGCGGTGAAGGCGACCAGGGTGCCGATGCTGAGCGTGCCGGCGGCACCGGGCAGGCCGGCGCTGAGATAGATGACGGCCGGAATGGCGGCGAAGACGACGCTCATCGTGGCCATCCGCCAGCGGCCGGCGAGTTCGGAGCGCAGCTCCAGGTCGACCAGGCGGGCCGACGAGGCGGCGAAGCGCGCGGCCAGGGCGGGGCCGGTGCCGAGGGTCTTGGCCAGGTGCACGCCGCTGACCGAGAGCCCCTCGTCGACCGTCACGTTGAGGTCGGCGAGCTCGCGCTGGCGCTGCGCGGTAATCTCGCGGCGCAGGTGGGCGACCCGGCGGGTCAGCCAGATGGCCGGCGGCAGCACGACGAGGGAGACCAGGGAGAGCCGCCAGGAGAGCGCGACCATCGCCGCCGCGGTGGCGACCACGGTGGTCAGGTTGGCCGCGATCGAGGTGGCGGTCGAGGTGACCACGCTCTGCATGCCGCCGATGTCGTTGGTGATCCGGGACTGCACCTCGCCGGTGCGGGTGCGGGTGAAGAACGCCAGCGACTGCCGTTGCAGGTGGGTGAAGACGTCGGTGCGCAGCCGGTGCATGACCTGCTGGCCGACCCGGGTGGAGATCCAGGTCTGCGCCACGCCGAGCACCGAGGTCACGGCGGCGACCGCGACCATGCCGGCCACCAGCCAGACCAGCAGCGTCAGGTCGCGCTCCGGCAGGGCCCGGTCGATCACGGCGCGCAGCAGGAAGGGAGAGGCCATGGCGAGCACCGAGGAGACCACGATGATCGCGGTGACGGTGGCGAGCGCTCCCCGGTGCCGGGCGAAGAGCGCGCCGATGCGCCGCAGCGACACCTGGCGCGCCTGCTCCTTCTCGGCGGCGCTGACCTTGCGGGGGCCGCGGTCGCGGCCGGCGGGGACGGGTTCCAAGGAGACTTCCTCACGTAGGCAATGCTGAGGTTACCTCAACATGAGGGAGCAACAGCTTCCGCTGCTACGGTATTCCCCGTGACGGCAGACACCGACAGCACCGAGGACGGCCTGGCCGAGGCGTTCCGGGCGGTCACCCGGCGACTGCGCCACCGCACGGGCGAGGCGCTCGCGCCCTGGGACGTGACGCCCGGCCAGTCCCGGGCCCTCGGCGTGCTGATCCGGCACGGCGCGTTGCGGCTCAGCGCGCTCGCCGAGCACCTGCGCATCGCCCCGCGCTCTGCCACCGAGGTCGTGGACGACCTCGAGGCGCGCGGGCTCGTGCGGCGCCGGCCCGACCCGGCGGACCGGCGCGCCACCCTGGTCACGCCGACCGAGGAGGGCACGCGCGCCGGCGCCGCCATCCACGCCGCCCGCCGGGCCGCCGCCGAGGAGCTGTTCGGCCGACTCGCACCCGCCGACCGGGAACAGCTCGCCCGCATCCTGCGTACGCTGCGCGACTGACCGGCCGCCCGCCACCCGGCTCCCGCCGACGCCCTCGACCGGGTGCTGCCGGGGTTTGCCACCCCCGGTGACGGGTAGCCCAGCCGCCCGTCCTGCCGACGGGACCGGGCCCCCTCGAAGCGGGCGGTCCGGCACCTTCGACGCCGACAGGAGTGGTGACGGTGGGTCCGGTGTCCCGGAAGTCCGGTGGCCGCTGACGATGTGCGGCATCAGCGGCGAGGCCAGGTTCGACGGATCGACGCCGGACGCCGACGCGGTCACCCGGATGAGCGAGGCGATGCGCTCCCGCGGCCCCGACGGCGAGGGCCTCTTCAACGACGGCTGGGTGACCCTCGGGCACCGCCGGCTCACCGTCATCGACCTCACCGAGGCCGGCGCCCAGCCGATGGTCCGGGAGGACCTGGGGTTGGCGCTGGTCTTCAACGGCTGCGTCTACAACTACCCCCAGCTGCGCGAGGAGCTGCGGGACGCCGGCCACACCTTCCACTCCACCAGCGACACCGAGGTCGTCCTGGTGGCCTACGCGCAGTGGGGCGAGGACTTCGTCGCGCACCTGGTCGGCATGTTCGCGGTCGTGCTGGTGGACCGCCGGCGGCGTCGGCTGGTGCTCGCCCGCGACCGGCTCGGCATCAAGCCGCTCTACCTCGCGGAGTCACCCGGCCGGCTGCGCTTCGCCTCCACCCTGCCGGCGCTGCTGCGCGCCGGCGACGTGGACACCACGATCGACCCCGTGGCGCTGCACCACTACCTCTCCTGGCACTCCATCGTGCCGGCGCCCCGGACCGTCCTGCGCGGGGTGCGCAAACTCCCCCCGGCCACCGTGCGCGTCGTCGAGGCCGACGGGCGCAGCCGCCAGCACGTCTACTGGCGGCCCGAATACACCCGGGACCCCGCCCACGCCGGCATGGACGCCGGGGACTGGCGGGCCGCCGTCGGGGCGGCGCTGCGCGAAGCGGTACGACGGCGGCTCGTCGCCGACGTCCCCGTCGGCGTGCTGCTCTCCGGCGGCCTGGACTCCAGCATGATCGTGGCCCTGCTCGCCGAGGCCGGGCAGCAGCACCTCCAGACCTTCAGCATCGGCTTCGACAGCCGAGGCGGCGAGGCCGGCGACGAGTTCCACTACTCCGACCTGGTCGCCCGCGCCTTCGGCACCGACCACCACCGCATCCGGCTCGCCGACGACGACCTCGTCCCGGCGGTACGGCGCACCGTCCACGCGATGACCGAGCCGATGGGCAGCCACGACGTGGTCGCCTTCCACCTGCTCTCCGAGCAGGTGGCCCGGCACGTCAAGGTGGCCCAGTCCGGCCAGGGCGCCGACGAGGTCTTCGCCGGCTACGGCTACCACCAGCCCCTCGCGCGGGTGCCCCGCGATGGCGCGGCGGCGGCCTTCGCCGACGCGTTCTTCGACCGGGACCACGCCGAGCTGAACCGGGTGGTCGACCCGGCGTACGCCTGCGACCGCGACGCCAGCCGCGAGCTGCTCGCGGCGGACCTGGCCGCGCCCGGCGCGGAGACCGCGCTGGACGCGGTGCTGCGCCTGGACACCCACCTGATGCTCCCCGACGACCCGGTCAAGCGGGTGGACAGCATGAGCATGGCGTGGGGGCTGGAGGTGCGCACCCCCTTCCTCGACCAGGATCTGGTCGCCCTGGCGGCGGCCTGCCCGCCCGAGCACAAGGTGGCCGACGGCGGCAAGGGCGTGCTCAAGGAGGTGGCCCGCCAGGTGCTGCCCGCCGAGGTCGTCGACCGGCCGAAGGGCTACTTCCCGGTGCCGGCGCTGCGCAACGTCGACGGACCGGTGCGCCAGCTCGTCGCCGAGGCCCTCGCCGCCCCCGCCGCCCGCGAGCGGGGCCTGTTCCGCCGCGAGTACGTCGACGAGCTGCTGGCCGAGCCGGACCGCGCGCAGGCCGCCGCCGGCAGCAACAAGCTCTGGCAGCTCGGCGTGCTGGAACTCTGGCTCCAGTCCCACGATGTCCGCTGATCGCTCCCGGCACCGCCGCGCCGGAAGCCGGACGAGGGCCGAGCGGGGGCCTGGCCGAGCCTGCGGCGACGGCCCGGTCTGTGTGGCCGGCCCGACGACGGGCAGCGGACGCGGCAGGCAGCGAGCGGCGGGCGACGGTGGGGTGACGGGCGGCAGGACTGGCGGCTGCGGCGTTTGCGTACCATCCCGACCGGTTCGGGCAGCGTCGGCGTGCCGGCGGCGGGAGGGCTCAGCCGGCGCGGGTCTCGGCGGCCAGGTGGTCCAGGACGGCGCGCACGTCGTCGCCGGTACGCGCCATGACGCGGCGCTGTCGGGTGGCGCCGTTGCCGTCCCGGCGCAGCCGCATTAGCTGGTCGCGTACGTAGTCGAGGTCGCCGTGCCGGGCCAGGGCCGGCGTGACCGTGTCGACGAGTTCGCCGACCAGGTCCCAGGCGGGACGGGCGACCCCGGCGCGCAGGTCGATCAGGTCGCCCTCCAGCCCGTCGTGGGCGGCCCGCCAGTGCGCGGCGGAGACCAGGCAGTCCCGGATCCGTCGGGCGGGCACCCCGGCGCGGACGTCGTCGGCCATCGTCGCGACGAGCGCGCGGACCAGCCCGGCGACCAGCACGGTGTCGTCCACGGCCGGACAGACGTCGCCCACCCGCACCTCCACCGTCGGGTACGCGACCGACGGGCGCGCATACCAGTAGACCATCGCCGCGTCGAGCATGATCCCGGCGTTGATCAGGTCCGCGACCGTCGCCTCGTAGTCGGCGACCGACTCGAAGTGCGGAGTCGGCCCGATGCTGGGCCAGCGTTCCAGCTGCATGGAGCGCCAACTGGCGTGCCCGGTGTCGCGGCCGTCGTGCAGTGGCGAGTTGGCGGTGATCGCCTGCACCACCGGCAGCCACGGACGCAGGTGGTTGCAGACCTGGACGGCCAGTTCACGGTCGGGCATCCCGACGTGCACGTGGCAGCCGCAGACGGCCGGGTCGTGCGCGACCGGCCCGAACTGCCGGGACATGGCGTGGTAGCGCGGTTTGTCCGGCACCGTCCGGTGCGGCTCGTGCACGGGCGTGGCACCGACCGCGACGAGCCGGGCCCCGGCGGCCTCGGCGGCGTCGCCGGCGGAGCGGCGCAGCGCCACCAGGTGCGCGCGCAGCTCGGCCAGGTCGGCGGTGACCGGCGTGACCATCTCCACCATGCTGTGCCGGAACTCCTGGCGGCTCTGGTCCCGCGCGCTGCCGGACAGGGCGGTGAGCACCCGGTCGGCGACCGGCAGGCTCTCCCCCGTCTGCGGGTCGAGCAGGAGATACTCCTCCTCTACCCCGAGCGTCAGCGTGGTCGGGTCGGAAGCGGTGGCAACTGCCGGACGGTACGTCATGGGCGCTCGGCGTCCGTTCGTCGGGCGGCGCGCCGGGCGCCGCGCTGCCGGACGACCCGGGTTCCCGGCCCGCCGCGCGGGCAAACGCGCAGGACGAGGGCGTTATCCGCCCGTCAGCGTCGACGCCGCCCGCGCGGCCAGGAACCTGCGTTCGGCCGCGTTGTCCGTCCGCTCGGCGGCCGTCCGGTACGCCTGCGCCGCCTCCCCCGCCCGGCCCAGGCGCCGCAGCAGGTCCGCCCGGACGGCGTGGAACACGTGGTAGTTGGCCAGGTCGAGGCGCTCGACGGCGGCCAGCGCCGCGGCCGGCCCGGCCACCTCGGCGAGCGCGACGGCCCGGTTCAGCGCCACCACCGGCCCGGGGGCGTACACGGTGAGCTGGTCGTACAACGTGAGGATCTGCGCCCAGTCGGTGCCGGCGGTGTCGGGCGCGTCGCTGTGCACGGCGGCGATCGCGGCCTGGATCTGGTACGGCCCGGGGCGGTCGCGGCGCAGGCAGCGACGGACGAGGGTCTGCCCCTCGGCGACGAGCCCGGCGTCCCACCGGCGGCGGTCCTGCTCGGACAGGGGCACCAGCGCGCCGTCGGCCGTGGTGCGGGCGGGGCGGCGCGCCTCGGTGAGCAGCATCAGCGCCAGCAGCCCCAGCGCCTCCGGCTCGTCCGGCATGAGCTCCACCAGCAGCCGGCCCAGCCGGATCGCCTCGGCGCACAGGTCGTCGCGGACGAGCCGGTCGCCGGAGCTGGCGGTGTGCCCCTCGGTGAAGATCAGGTAGAGCACGGCCAGCACGGCGGAGAGCCGGTCGGGCAGGTCGGCGTCGCCGGGCACCCGGTACGGGATCCCGGCGTCGCGAATCTTGGCCTTGGCGCGGACGATCCGCTGGGCCATGGTCGCCTCCGACACCAGGAACGCGCGGGCGATCTCGGCGGTGCCCAGCCCGCCCAGCAGCCGCAGGGTCAGCGCGACCCGGGCGGTGGGGCCGAGCGCCGGATGGCAGCAGGTGAAGATCAGGCGGAGCCGGTCGTCGCGCACGGGTCCCTCCTCGGCCGGTACGTCGCGGACGTGCAGCAGGGCGGCCTGGGCGTGCCGGTCGGCGCGGGATGCCTCCCGCCGCAGCCGGTCGACGGCCCGGTTCCGGGCGGTGGTGATGATCCAGCCGGCCGGGCTCGGCGGTGGCCCGGTCCCGGGCCACCGCGCCACCGCCACCGTGAACGCCTCCTGCACCGCCTCCTCGGCGAGGTCGATGTCGCCGAGGAGGCGGACCAGGACGGCGACCGCGCGGCCGTACTCCGCGCGGAACACCGCCTCCACGTCGGACAAGGTCAGTCCTCGCCCTGGAAGGGGCGCACCTCGATCGGCAGGGTGGTGGCGAGCGCGTACCGGCGGCCCCAGGCCAGCGCGGCGTCGAGGTCGGGCGCCCGCAGGATGGTGAAGCCGCCGAGGTGTTCCTTGCCCTCGACGAACGGCCCGTCGGTGACCAGCACCTCGCCGTCGGACGGCCGCAGCACGGTCGCCGTGTCCGGCGCGTGCAGGCCCTGGCCGAACACCCAGCAGCCGGACGCCTCCAGCTCCGCCCGGATGGCGCCCAGCTCGCGCATCACCCCGGCCAGGAACTCCGGGTCGGGCATTCCCTCGCCCTCGGGGTGGTAGATGCTGAGCAGGTACTGCTTCATGGCCTCTCCTCGCGTCGGCGGCCGGCGCAACCGCCGGCCTCTCATCCTCCACACGAACGGAGCGGGCCCGGATCGACGACCCGCCGGGGATCCGTCCGCCGACGGCCGGATCCCCGGTCAGCGCGGGGTCGCCGCCAGCAGGTCGGCCACGGCGTCGACGGTCTGCGGATGCGCGGCCAGCAGGGCCGTCAGCCCGGCGGGGACGACGGTGGCGGTGGCGCCCGGCTCGCGCCAGCCGCCGTCGCAGCCGAGCAGCGCGGCGACGGCGTCCACGCTCTCCGGGTTGGCCGCCAGCAGGGAGGTCACCGGCCCGGACACCACGGCGGGGACCGCCGGCGCCGGCGGTGACGCCGAGGCCGACCACGGCGGCACCCAGGCGTCCAGCGCGGCCAGTGAACCGGGGAACGTACGCCCCGCCTCCCGCACCAGCAGCGGCACCAGCTCCGCACCGTGCTCGCGCAGGGTGGTGATCAGCGTGGGCAGCCAGGGCAGCAGGACCGGGTCGGGCAGCCGGGCGAACGCGGACGACATCACCTCCACGACGAACGGGGCGAGCCCCGGCACCGGCTCCAGGGCCTGCACGAAGCCGCTGAGGTACTGCGGGAAGGCGGGCACCACCAGCGGGTTGGCGAGCAGCGCGGCACACCGCTCGCGCAACTCGGCCAGGGGCAGCAGGCCCAGCTGGTGCCGGGCGGCCCAGAGCAGCGCCACCTTGGCCGGCGCCTCCGGGTGGGACTGCGCGACGGCGAGTTCGAGCTGGGACCGGTCGCAGCCCAGGGAGAGCGCCAGGCTCTCCATGCTGAACAGGAAGCCCAGCATGGCGCCGACCTGGCGGACGCCGCTCTCCTCGTCGAGGAACGCGGTGGGCAGCAGGGTGCAGTAGTGCGCGTACCCCGTGGTCACGAACGCCTCGCACCAGGCCGGCAGCGGCCCGGTGGCGCGGTGGTGGGCCAGTAGCCGCCGGATCCGGCGCAGCACCTCGGGGGCGCCGTCGACGGTGCGTTCGGCGGCGAGCAGCTCCACCGCCCGGGTGCCCAGCTCGTCGACCAGGCGCGGGCTGTCGAGCAGCCGGATGGCGTCCTCGACGGCCTCCAGCGCGACCGAGGCCGTCGCGTCCGGGCCCCGTACGGCGCGGCGCAGGCGCTGCTCCAGCACCTGCTCGACGGTCACCCCCTCGTAGCCCAGCTCGATGAGCGCCCGTTGGCTGCGGCCGAGGGCCAGGTCCCAGCTCTCCTGGATCGAGCGGTGCCCCAACCGGCGCTCGCCCATGATGGGCCGGACCGCGTCGCGGGGCAGCAGGTGCCGCAGCCGCCACAGCAGGTCCGAGCAGGGCACCAGCTCGGGGTTGGCCCGCAGGTCCACCAGGGCCCGCTGGATCGTGCGCTTCTCCAGGTCCAGCCCGAGCGGGCCGAGCCGGTCGTGGACGTCGCGGGCGAGCGGCGGAAGGGCCTCGTAGCCCACCTGACCGACCCGGTCGCCCCCGAAGAGGATCTCGCAGAGCCGGCGGACGTCCCGGCGGCCCGGCACGACGTCCTTCTCGATGCAGGTGACCGCCGCGTCGGCGAAGTCGTACGGCGTGGGGCGGGCGCGGTTGCGCAGGCCGGCGAGGAGGATCGACGTCTCGAAGACGGCGATCGCGTCGGCGGTGCTGGCCAGGTAGCCGTTGCGCCGGGCCAGCCGGACGATGTCGACGCACCAGCCCCGCAGCTCCGCCTCGTCCAGGCCCTGCGCCGCCGGCGGCTGCGCCAGGTATCCCGAGAGCCGGTCGGCGACTACGGCGGCGGGCGCGGGGGCCGGGGTGGCGCGGCGACGCCCGCTGCCGCGGGTCCGGCCGCCGCGCTGCCCCTCCAGCCGGAACGGGCTCAGCCCGGTGCGGGCGACCGCCTTGGTCCAGGTGGCGGCGGCGATCGACACCGAGCCGGGGGCGAGGCCGAACTGCGCCTCGATGGCGGAGTGGCTGGACGGGATGAGCCCGTAGTGCCACCGGGTGCCGGTGCGCGGGCCGACCTCGAACGGGGCGTCGGCCCGCAACCCGAACTGCTCCACCCGGCTGGCGGCGTGGAACGCGCCGCAGACGTAGAGGCAGTCGACGGGATCGGCCCCGGAGGCGGCGAGGTGCTGCCGCATCCGGGTCCACATGTGGCGCTCACGGTCCTCGTCGCGGTCCTGCCGGTCCGACCCGGCCGGGCGCAGCCGCCGGAACAGGCTGCCGATCAGCACCATCACCTGCCGGTAGGTGTCGTGGTCGGCGTCGGCCAGCGGCTGCTCGACGTACTGGTCCCACCACTCCGACCAGTGCCGGACCTTGCCGTGGTGCAGCAGGTACGCCTCCAGCTCCGCGAAGCGGGGCCGCAGGTCGCCGATCTCGACCCCGACCGCGTCGCCGTGCAGGGCCGCCTCCTCCCCCGCCGGCGCGGCGGCCCCGACGTCCCCGCCGGACGGGGCCTCGTCGGCGGTGCCGGGCGGGCGGGGCAGCCACTGGAAGACGTGGTCGGTCGAGCGGTCCACCAGCACCAGCTCGACGCCCGGCGTCTCCAGCGCGTACGCGATGGCCTGGTATTCGGCGCTGGCCTCGGTGATCGGCGCTACCACGCTGAGCGGCCCCCAGTCGGCCGGGAAGCCGTCCAGCTCCGAGGCGAACGCCTGCACGGCCACCGGGAGGCGGCAGTTGCGCAGCTCGCCCAGGAGCGGCTGGAGGTCCTCGCAGAGCTCCAGGTAGATCACCTTCGGCTGCTTCGCGCGGAGCCTGCGGACCATGGCCAGCGCGGACGACGGGGAGTGGTGGCAGACCGGGAAGATCTCCAGTTCCTCGCCGAGTGCACGGTCGACGTCGTCGACCATGCCGGCCAGGATCTCCGCGACGGCACCGGAGCTGCCGGCGAAGGCGCTGGCGGCGGCGGTGAGCTGCTCCCGCAGCGCGCCGAACGGCCCGGCCGTGGTCGGGGCGGTCACGACAGGGAGGCGATCGCCTGGCGGCCACCGTCCAGGAAGCCCTCCCAGGGGCCCCCGTCCTGCTTGGCCCGCGGCTCGACCACCCCGTGCAGGTACTTGTTGAGGATCGCCAGGTCCTCCGGGCTGCGCCGGGCCAGCGACCCCACCAGCGACCCGGCCAGAGTCGCGGCGCGCAGGGTGCGGTCGCCGAAGAACTGGCTGTGCAGGATGGCGTCCTCCAGGACACCGATCTGCTCGGCGGTGGACAGCGCCGACTCCAGCTTCTCGTCGTCGCTGGTCGCCGAGGAGGCGGCGGCGCGCAGGTCGGCGAAGCTCTGCAACAGGATGTCCAGCAGGGTGGGCGGCACGTCGAGCGTGATCTGGTGCCGGCGCAGCAGTTCCTCGGTGCGGAAGCGGACGATCTCCGCCTCGCTGCGCTTGTTGGTCACCACGGGGATCCGGACGAAGTTGAACCGCCGCTTGAGCGCGGAGGAGAGGTCGTTCACGCCCCGGTCCCGGCTGTTGGCGGTGGCGATGATGGAGAAGCCCGGCTTGGCGAAGACGATGTTGTCGTGGTCCAGCTCCGGGATGGAGACGTACTTCTCCGACAGGATCGAGATCAGCGCGTCCTGCACGTCACTGGTGGAGCGGGTCAGCTCCTCGAACCGGCCGACGGTGCCCTGCTCCATCGCCGTCATGATGGGCGAGGGGATCATGGACTCCCGGGACTGTCCCCGGGCGATGACCATGGAGACGTTCCACGAGTACTTGATGTGGTCCTCGGTGGTGCCGGCGGTGCCCTGGACCACGAGGGTCGAGTTGCGGCAGACGGCGGCGGCCAGCAGCTCGGCCAGCCAGCTCTTGCCGGTGCCCGGGTCGCCGATCAGCAGCAGGCCCCGGTCCGACGCCAGGGTCACGATGCTGCGTTCGACGAACGTGCGGTCGCCGAACCACTTCTGCGGGATCTCCCGGTCGAGCCCGTCGGCCCGTTCCGAGCCGAGGATGAACAGTCGGACCATCCGCGGGCTCAGCCGCCACGAGAACGGCTTCGGGTCGGTGTCGACCGACTCCAGGAAGTCGAGTTCCTCGGCGTACTTGACCTCGGCGGGGGCACGGAGCATCTCGGACATGAGGGGTTGTTCTCCTAGGTGAGGAAGCTCTTGAGCTCGAAGACGAGTTTGCGGATGTGGCCGGAGATGACCGGCGTGCCCAGGTCCTTGAAACGCTGCCGGAACCAGGGGTTGACGCTCTGCTGGCCCGAGCTGTTGACCGAGCCGACCGGGATGAAGCGCACCCCGGAGCGGTGCACCGCCTCGATGCCGTCGAACAACGGCTGGGAGCGGTCGAACTCGTAGAAGTCCGAGATCCACACCATGACCGTGTTCCTCGGCTCGACGATCTTCGGGCGGGCCAGCGCCATGGCGACCGGGCCGTCGTTGCCGCCGCCCAGCTTGGTGCGCAGCAGCACCTCGAACGGGTCGTGCACCCACGGCGTCAGGTCCAGCGCCCGCGTGTCGTACGCGATCAGGTGCACGTCCACCTTGGGCAGGCCGGCGAAGATCGACGCGAGGATCGTGCAGTTGACCATCGAGTCGACCATCGAGCCCGACTGGTCCACCACCACGATCAGCCGGGCCGGGGTGACCCGACGGGCGGTCTGCCGGTAGTAGAGCCGGTCGACGTAGAGGCGCTCGTCCTCCGGGCTCCAGTTGGTCAGGTTCTGCCAGATGGTGCGGTCGAGGTCGAGGTTGCGGTACACCCGCTTCGGCGGCACGGACCGGTCGACGACGCCGACGCTGGTCTGCGCGACCTGGGTGCGCAGCACCTCGGCGACCTCGTCGACGAACCGGCGGATGAGCGCCTTGGCGTTGGCCAGGGCCACCCCGGAGAGGTTGGCCTTGTCCCGCAGCAGCTGCTCGATCAGCGACATGCTCGGCGTCAGCCGGCTGGCCAGCACCGGATCGGCCAGCACCTCCCGCAGGTGCATCCGGCGGACCAGGTCGCCCTCCAGGCCGGCCAGCACCTTGCCCAGGCCGTCGCCGCCCTGCCGGCGCAGCCCGCCGGGTTCCATCCCGAGGGCCTGCTCGAACCAGCCGGCGTCGGACTGCCACCGGGCCAGCTGGCCGGCGTCGACCG
Source organism: Micromonospora sp. NPDC023633 (assembly GCF_040640035.1). Lineage (NCBI taxonomy): Bacteria > Bacillati > Actinomycetota > Actinomycetes > Micromonosporales > Micromonosporaceae > Micromonospora > Micromonospora sp. NPDC023633. The sequence continues at coordinate 12,664 of NZ_JBFABB010000161.1, forward strand.
CCCCGTGGCCGGTGGCGAACACGTTGAGCAGCAGCTTCGACACCAGCGCGGCGCGGCGTACCTCGGCGGCACCCGGCGGCCCGTCGCCACCGGACCCGCCGGCGCAGTCGGATCCCGGGACGCCCCCGGCGGCGGATCCGCCGGTCTCCCCCGGCCCGGCGTCCCCGGCGGCGGCCGGGCCGACGGCCGGAGCGTCGTCGACGGGCCCGGCAGACCCCGCAGCCGGCGCGGCGGCGGGAGCCGACCGCCTGGGCGGTGTCGGTGTCGGTGACGGTCAGCTCCACCCGGGCG
>NZ_JBFABB010000162.1:0-12426 GCF_040640035.1 Micromonospora sp. NPDC023633
TGCGCGCAGGAGGATTCGCCTGCGGACCCGTCGCGGTGCGGGCCGGCGGCCCCGCCGCCGGACCGGCCTGCGGAGCCGCCACGGTGCCCGGGCCGGGATGTGGCCGCCGGTCCGGGCCGTCGGGGTCGGGCTGCGGCCGCCCGGCCGCCGGGGGCCGGCGGGCGGGCTGGTGCGGGGGAACGGGCCCGGGGGCCACGGGGCCGGTCGGTCGGGGTGGTTCCGGCGCGCCGGGCCAGGGCCCGTCCACCGGGCGGGGTCGCGGGGGCTCGGCCTCGCCGCGACGCACCGGGGGCGCGGCGGCCGGACCGGGACCACGGTGGGGCGGCGGCCCTGCCTGACCCGGAGGCGTCGGGGCACCCGGACGCGGGCCGGCAGGCGAGGCGGGCTCCACCCCGTCCGGACCCAACTCGGTGCGCTGCTGCTTCGCCGAGCGCAGGTCGTCGATCCAGCCGAACTCCTCGCCGCTGATGGGCTCCTCGGGCTCGGCCTCGGCCTTGCCCCGCCCCCAGCGGCGGCCCTTGGCACGGGAGTCGCGCCGCTCGTCGGGGCCGTCCTCCGGTCGCTCCGAACCACGCGATCTCACTGCTGACCCTCCCCGGCGGTCTCACTGCCGCCCTCTCGTGCCGCGCCGGCGCCGCCCGTGTCCGTCTGTCGGCGGCCACTGCCCGCCGGTCCGCTTCCGACCGCCACCGGCGCCTCCGTGGGGGCGGCCGGTGCGGGTAGCCCCCGGACGATACGGCGCAGCAGCGGCAGCCGCGCGGCGACCGAGCGCTCGGCGCCGTGCTGGCTGGGCCGGTAGTAGTCGGTGCCGGCGAGGTCGTCGGGGGCGTACTGCTGGGTGACCACGCCGCGCTGGTCGTCGTGCGGGTAGCGGTAGCCGGTCCCGTGCCCCAGACCCTTGGCGCCCGAGTAGTGCGCGTCGCGCAGTCCGCGCGGCACCGGCCCGCCCCGGCCGGCCCGCACGTCGGCGATGGCCGCCCCGATCGCGGTGGTGGCCGAGTTGGACTTCGGTGCGGTGGCGAGGTGGATCACCGCCTGGGCGAGGTTGAGCTGTGCCTCGGGCAGCCCGACGTACTCCACGGCGTGGGCGGCGGCGGTGGCCACGCTCAGCGCGGTCGGGTCGGCCATGCCGACGTCCTCGCTGGCGAAGATGACCAGGCGCCGGGCGATGAACCGGGCGTCCTCGCCGGCGACCAGCATCCGGGCCAGCCAGTGCAGCGCGGCGTCCACGTCCGAGCCGCGCATGCTCTTGATGAAGGCGCTGGTCACGTCGTAGTGGGCGTCGCCGGCCCGGTCGTAGCGCACGGCCGCCACGTCGACCGCCTGCTCGGCGGTGGCGAGCTCGATGCGTTCGGCGCCGAGGGCCGTGGCGGAGGCCGCCGCCGCCTCCAGCGCCGTGAGCGCCTTGCGCACGTCGCCGGCCGCGAGGCGTACGAGATGGTCCTCGGCGTCGGTCTCGAGGGTGAGCGCGCCGCCGAGGCCGCGCTCGTCGGCGACCGCGCGGCGCAGCAGGTTGCGCACGGCCGCGTCGTCCAGCGGCTGGAGGGTGAGCAGCACGCACCGCGACAGCAGGGGTGAGATGACCGAGAAGTACGGGTTCTCGGTGGTCGCCGCGAGCAGCGTGACGGTGCGGTCCTCGACGGCGGCGAGCAGCGAATCCTGCTGGGTCTTGCTGAACCGGTGCACCTCGTCGATGAAGAGCACCGTCTGCGGGCCGCCCGAGCGGCGCTGGCGGCGGGCGGTGTCGATCACCGCGCGCACGTCCTTCACCCCGGCGGTGAGCGCCGACATGGCGACGAAGCGGCGGTCGGTGGCCCGGGCCACCAGGTGCGCGATGGTCGTCTTGCCGCTGCCGGGCGGGCCCCAGAGGATGACCGACATCGGCGCGGTGGCCGAGACGAGCTGGCGCAGCGGGGCACCCGGCGCGAGCAGGTGATCCTGCCCGACCAGCTCGTCGATGCTGCGCGGGCGCATCCGGACGGGCAGCGGCGAATCCTCCCCCACCGCCGTGAACCCGTCCACGCCGACGGAACCCGCGGGCGTGGGGGGCGCCCCGGCGGGCTCACCGAGGGAGAAGAGGGCGTCGGACTCCATCACGGGAACAGTACCGGGCCCGACCCACGGCGCCGGAAGCGCGCCGTCGAGCCGGGCCCTGGATGATCGTTTGCGGTCAGCCGCGGCCGGGACGCCGGCCCCGGTACCACCGGCCGCCGCCCCCGCCGCCACCGCCGCGCGGGCCCCGGCCGACGCCGGCCAGGTAGAGGGAGAGCAGCAGCAGGCCGATGAGGACGAGGGTGTTCCAGTTGAACAGGTCCGGAGCACCGAAGTTGGTGTCCAGCAGGTCGATGAGCAGGGCGAAGCCGAAAACGATCGCCGCGAGAATGGCGAGCATGGCGTTCCTCCGGTGGGGGTTCCCAGTGGGTCGGCGCGGGATGTACCCAATCGGTCCGCTCGCCAATCTCCACCGTGGAGCGGCCCCGTGTCCGGCCAGCCCCGACACGGGTCGGACGTCGGGGCCCGCCGGCGGGAGGTCGGACCGCGTCCTAGGCTTGCGGACATGATCATCGCCGACCAGGGCCTGGAGGGGCGGGACGCCATCCTCGCGGCCGCCGGTCACCACCCGTACGCCCGGCACGCCCTCACCCGCGGCGAGCGGCCGCGCGGCTGGCGGCGCGGCGACGCGGTGGGCTGGCTGCTGCCGGCGGAGCACGGCCCGGCCGGCGGCGCGATCGGCGCCCCGGGGCCGGCGGTCGAGATCTTCGCCGACCTGGTCGCGCGGGGCGCGCTCCGGCCGGGTCAGTGGCTGCACCTGCCGCGGCTCGACCCGGCGGCGCTGCCCGACGGGCTGGCCGTGGCCCGGCACGACGAGTGGGACTTCCTCTGGACCACGGCCGCGCCGCCGCGCCAGCCCGACGAGGAGCGGGTGGTCCGGCTCACCGGGGCCGACCACCCGGCGCTGACCGCCCTGATCGACGAGTCGTTCCCCACCACCACCTCGCGCCCGGGCGACCCGAGGATCGTCGACTGGTACGGCATCCGCGACGGCGACCGGATCGTCGCCTGCGGCGCCGACCGCAGCCGGGGCGACATCGGCTTCCTCGCCGGCCTGACCGTCGCCCCCGACCGGCGCGGCCGGGGGCTGGGGGCGACGCTGACCGCCGCGATGACCCGGGCCCTGCTCGCCCGCCACGACACCGTGGCGCTCGGCGTCTACAGCGTCAACGTGGGGGCGATCCGGCTCTACCGGCGGCTCGGCTTCACCGGCGGCCTGACCCGCAGCTCGGTGCGCCTCGGCTGAGCCCCCGCCGCGCGACGGTCCCCGCGCAATCCGGGTCGCCCACCCGCCGGCCGGCCCGCCGGAGGCGTGACACCGCCGAGTCGTCGCGGCTCCTCAGCGGGATCGCGCTCCCGCCCGACCAGCGGGCGGCCGCGGTGCCGACGGGTCACCTCGACGGGGGCAGCGCCGCCGGCTCCGCCCCTGGCGCCCCCGCGCCGAACCGGCCCGTCTCGGCCGTCGGCCCGTCGGCCGGACCGGTGGCCAGGTCGGTGGCCCGGGCGGACCCGGTCCGTCGGCCCGCCCGCCAGGCGGGCAGGTAGAGCGGCGCGGCGACGGCCAGCACCACGGCGCCGACCAGCATGGCGACGGTGACGCTGACCGAGTCGGCGAGCGCGGTGAGCACGATGGCGCCGACCGCGAAGCCGGGCTGCCCCATCATGGAGTTGAGCGAGATCACGCTGGTCCGGTACGGGCCGTCGACCTGCCGGTGCAGCAGCCCCATGTGCAGCGGGTTGGACGCGCCGTGCACGGTGTAGCAGGCCAGGTAGGCGACCAGCACCCCGACCGGGCCGGCCAGCAGGCCCATCCCGACGATCGTCGCTCCCTGCACGATCCGCAGCAGGGCGGCGCTCGACGCGGCGCCCAGCCAGCGCAGCAGCAGCGGGGTGAGCGCCGCACCGGCCGCCCCGGCGAGCCAGGCCGCCGAGCTGGCCGGCCCCAGCAGCGCCGCCGCCCGGTCCGGGTCGCCGACCACCTCGGCCAGCCGGACCGGCAGCAGTGACTCGAAGGTGACCATGCCGAAGCCCCAGAACAGCTCCACGCAGACCAGGGCGAACAGCACCCGGGAGCGGCGCAGCAGCCCGAACGCCTGCCCGACCATCCGGGGTGCCTCGGCGACCGACGCCCGCAGCGCGCCGGCGCCGCTGCCCGGGCGGACCTCGACCAGCAGCACCAGCAGGGCGACCAGGGCCGCCGCCTGGAGCGCGATCGCGACCAGCACCGGCACGGTCAGCGCGCTGACCGGCCCGACCGGCCCCAGCGCGACCAGGCCGCCGCCGAGCAGCGCGCCCGCGCCCATGGCGACACCGACGACCGTGCCGGCGTGGCCGAGGCCCGGCTCGTAGCGGGCGTCCGGGTCGGCGGCGAGGGTGGCGTCGACGTACCAGGCCTCCATCGGGCCGCTGTCGAGCGCCCGGAAGACGCCCTGCAACGCCCAGACCAGGAAGAAGAGCGCGAACGAGTCGGCCACGGCGAAGAGCGCGAGCGAGCCGAGGTTGACCAGCCAGGCCACCACCAGGACCGGGCGCCGGCCGAGGGCGTCGGCGAGGCCGCCGGTGGGCAGTTCCAGCGCCAGCACGACCAGGCCCTGGGCGACGGTCACCAGGCCCATCTGGGACAGCGTCAGGCCGCGCTCCTGCATCAGCAGGATCATCACCGGGACCATCAGCCCGGTGGGCAGCCAGCGCAGCCCGTGCAGCACCAGGAAGCGGCGCCGGACCTGGCGTACGGACAGTGCGCTCACCGCCCCTCCTCCACCCGGGGGAAGGCGGCCAGGAAGAAGAGCACCGACTCCGCCTCCGGCTCGTCGGGCACCGGTTCGTCGCGGTAGCGCTGGAGCAGCTGCCACACCTCGTCGTTGAGGGCCCGCAGGCGCGCCGGGCCGAGCGTCAGCAGGATGTCGCTCATCCCGGCGGCGTCGCGCCATTCGCGGGAGTAGCCGTGCGCAACGGCCATCCAGCGCTCGGCCTGCTCGGCCAGCAGCCGCGCCTGGTCGGCCTGGATCCACTGCACCGCCGCCCGGGCGTCCGGGTCGTCGTCGAAGTCGGTCGGCTCGAAGTTGCTGATGTCGTGCGCCGCCCGCCACCACCGCTGCCGGCCGGTGCCCCGGTCGAGGTCCTCCGTCACCAGCCCCACCTCGGCGAGCTGGCGCAGGTGGTAGCTGGTCGCCCCGGTGTTCGTGTCCAGCTTGCCGGCCAGCGTGGTCGCGGTCGCGGGGCCGTCCGCGCGCAGCGTGCCGAGCAGCCGCATCCGCAGCGGATGGGCGAGGGTGCGCACCTGCCGGGCGTCCAGGTGGACGGTACGCGGGGCGGTCGGTCGCTCGTTCTCCATAGATGCAGAATAGTTGTGCATACTTTCTGTGCACAACAGTTATGCATAGAAACTGTGCGTGATCGGTGCGGATTCCGGGCGGTCAGCGGGTGAGCAGTTCGCGCACTCCGCGCAGGCGGGTGCGGAGCAGCCCGGCCGCGCGGGTGGAGTCGAGGCGCCCCTCCGCGGGGCGGAGCATGCCGGCGGCGGCGCCTGTGGTGGTCTTCATGCCGGCCGGGTCGATGCCGGTGTGCGCGGCGACCAGCAGGCCCAGCTCCGCGCGGCTGACCGCGTCCGGACCGGCCACGTTGAGCGGGCCGGCGTAGTCGGTGCCGACCAGTTCCAGCACGGCGGCGGCGAGGTCGGTGACGTCGACCGGGCAGCGGATCTCGTCGGTGAACAGGGCCGCCCGCCCGGCGAGGGCGTCGAGGCAGAGCCGGATCTGCTTGCTCCGCTCGTCGCCCACGATCAGCGAGGTGCGCACCAGCGCCGCGCCCGAGTCGATCGCCCGCACGGCGGTCTCCGCCGCCGCCTTCGCCGCCCCGTACGCGAAGACCGGGCTGGGTGGCTCGTCGTCGGCGTACGGCTCCGGGCGGCCGGCGTGCACCGCGTCGCTGGACACGTGCACGAGCCGCGCCCCTGCCTCGACGGCGGCGTACGCGACGTGGGCGGCCCCGTCGGCGGTCACCGCCCACTCGCCGTACCGGTAGGGGGTGCCGACCACGGCTTCGGGGCGGACCCGGGCGACCAGCTCGCGCACGGCGGCACGGTCCGTCACGTCGAGCCGGCACGTCTCGACGCCCGGCACCTCGACCCTGCCCGAGTGGTACGTCCCCACCACCCGCTCCCCCGCCGCGACCGCCTGCCGGCAGACCTCACCGCCGAGGTACCCGCTGGCCCCCACCACGAGCAGCGTCATCCCGTTCCCCTCCCGCTCCCGCCTCCCGTGGACGACCGGGAGGTCCGCGTCATGTCGTCCGGCGAATCGTGACGCAGACCTCCCGGTCGCCGGGCGAGCCGGGCCGGGTCGGCCGGCCCCGACCGGCGGGAGCGCCGGGCGGGTCGGCCGGGAGAGCAGGGCGGGTCGGTCAGGTCGGGTCGGCGACCGGGGCGGCCGGGCCGGCCGTGCCGGTGTGCGGCGCCGCCGCCGGCTTCGGCTTGGCGTCGATGCCGGCCTCGGCGCGCTGCTGCGTGGTGATCGGCGTCGGCGCGCCGGTCAGCGGGTCGAAGCCGCCCCGGGTCTTCGGGAAGGCGATGACCTCGCGGATCGAGTCCGCGCCGGCGAGCAGCATGCAGACCCGGTCCCAGCCGAACGCGATGCCACCGTGCGGCGGCGCGCCGTACTTGAACGCCTCCAGCAGGAAGCCGAACTTGTCCTGTGCCTCCTCCGGGGTGATGCCCAGCAGGTCGAAGACCCGCTTCTGCACGTCGCCCCGGTGGATACGGATCGAGCCGCCACCGATCTCGTTGCCGTTGCAGACGATGTCGTACGCGTACGCCAGCGCCCGGTCCGGCGCCTCCTCGAACCGGTCGACCCACTCGGCGTTCGGCGAGGTGAACGGGTGGTGCACCGCCGTCCAGCCGCCCTCGTCCGTGCGCTCGAACATCGGCGCGTCGACCACCCAGCAGAACGCCCAGGCACTCTCGTCCACCAGCCCGGCCCGCTTGGCGATCTCGATGCGGGCCGCACCGAGCAGCTCCTGCGCCTCGCGGGTGTTCGTGCTGGCGGCGAAGAAGACCGCGTCGCCCGGCTTGGCGCCGACCGCGTCGGCGAGCCCGCCCAGGTGCGCGGCGGAGAGGTTCTTCGCCACCGGCCCGCGCGCCTCGCCGGTCTCGGCGTCGAGCACCACGTACGCCAGGCCCCGCGCGCCGCGCGCCTTGGCCCAGTCCTGCCAGCCGTCGAGCTCCTTGCGGCTCTGCGACGCGCCGCCCGGCATGACGACCGCGCCGACGTAGCCGCCCGCGTCGATCGCGCCGGCGAAGACCCGGAACTCGGTGCCGCGCAGGTAGTCGGTCAGCTCGGTCAGCTCGACGCCGTAGCGCAGGTCGGGCTTGTCGGAGCCGTAGCGGGCCATCGCGTCGTGCCAGGTGATGCGCGGGATCGGCCGGGAGATCTCGTGGCCGGCCAGGTCCTTCCAGAGCGCCGAGACGATCGCCTCGCCGAGGTCGATGACGTCGTCCTCGGTGACGAAGGACATCTCGATGTCGAGCTGGGTGAACTCCGGCTGCCGGTCGGCGCGGAAGTCCTCGTCGCGGTAGCAGCGGGCGATCTGGTAGTACCGCTCCATGCCGCCGACCATCAGCAGCTGCTTGAACAGCTGCGGCGACTGCGGCAGCGCGTACCAGCTGCCGGGCTGGAGCCGAACCGGCACCAGGAAGTCGCGCGCGCCCTCCGGAGTGGACCGGGTCAGCGTCGGGGTCTCGATCTCCAGGAAGTCCCGCTCGTGCAGCACCGCGCGGGCGAGCTGGTTGGCCCGCGAGCGCAGCCGCATCGCCTTCGCCGGGCCGCTGCGGCGCAGGTCGAGGTAGCGGTAGCGCAGCCGGATGTCGTCGCCGGCCTCGACCTGGTCGTCCACCGGCAGGGGCAGCGGCGCCGCCTCGGAGAGCACCTCCAGCTCGGTGGCGGTCACCTCGATCTCGCCGGTCGGCAGCTCCGGGTTCTCGTTGCCCTCGGGGCGGCGGGTCACCTCGCCGGTCACCCGGACGCAGAACTCGTTGCGCAGCGCGTGCGCGTCCTCCTCGCGGAACACCACCTGGACCACGCCGGAGGCGTCGCGCAGGTCGACGAAGATCACGCCGCCGTGGTCGCGCCGGCGGGCCACCCATCCGGCGAGCGTCACCGTGGTGCCGGCGTCCGTCGCGCGCAGGCTGCCGGCGTCATGGGTACGGATCACGACTTGCGTCTCCTCATCTGCGGTCCACCGTTACCCCTGGCATTCTGTCAGCCCTCCCCCGCGCCCCGTTGCGGGGTGAGGGAGGCGGGGCCCGGCCGCCGCCGGCCACGCGGTACGCCCCGCCCACCTCGCCGGGCCGGTCCTGCCCGCGGGCCGTCAGTCGCGCGGGTCGGCGGGGAGCAGGTGGTGCACCACGATGTCGCCGACGGTCAGCGCCCGGGCCCGTTCCTCGGCCCCACGGTCGGCGCCGGTGAGCCGGCCGCCGTGCTGGCGCAGGTGCTCCTCCCAGGACGGCACCTGGTAGACCTCGACGAAGCCGTCCTGGCGTTCGCCCGTGCGGAACAGGCCCCAGCGCATCGCCCCGGTACGCCGCCGGGACCGTCCCACCAGGCGCATCGCCGCGACGAACTCGGCCTGCCGCTCGGGCGGCACCGTGTAGGAGACGGTGACCAGCACCGGCCCGGTGCGCGGGTCCGCGGGCAGCGTCAGGTGCGGCTCGGGCCACCAGACCGCCGGGTCCCGGTCGAGGCCCCGGGTGTCGCGCAGCGGCCAGAGCGGCACCGTCGCCGCGCCGGCCGCCATCGTCCCGGCCGCCACGGCGAGCGCCACCACGAGGCTGGTCAGCTCGCCGAGCGCGCCCCAGGCGACCGCGCCGAGAGCCTGCCCGCCGGCGAAGACCATCTGGTAGACCGAGAGGCCGCGGGCGCGGACCCAGCCGGGCAGGAAGAGCTGCATCGCGGCGTTGACGCTCGACAGCACGGTCATCCAGGCCATGCCGGCGGGCACCAGGGCCAGGGCGACCGGCACCGGGCCCGGTGCCAGGGCGAGCACCACCAGGACTGCGGCGTAGACCAGGCCGGCCAGCAGCAGGAGCCGGCTGGTGGTGAGCGCCAGCCGGATCCGGGGCAGCACGAGGGCACCGGCCACCGCGCCGACGCCGAGCGCGGCGAGCAGCACGCCGTACCCGCCCGCGCCCAACTGCAGGCGGCGGCTCGCGACCAGGGGCAGCAGCGCCCACAGTGCGCTGCCCGGCACCACGAACAGCGCCGCGCGCAGCAGGATCCGCCGGACCACCGGCGAGTACCGCACGTACCGGCCGCCGGCGCGCAGCGCGGCCGTGAACCGCTCGGGCAGGTCGTCGCCGCCGGCGCGGGCCGGCCGCCAGCGCAGCAGGGCCAGCGCGAAGACGGCGAACGACACCGCGTTGACGGCGAAGACGGTGGCGACGCCGGCCCGGGCGACCAGCACGCCGGCCACCGCCGGTCCGACCGCGCGGGCCAGGTTCACGCTGATCGACCCGAGCGCCGAGGCGGAGACGAGCTGGGAGCGGGGCACCAGCTCGGGAATGATCGCCTGCCAGGCCGGCAGGGTCAGCGCCTGACCGACGCCGAGCGCGAAGGTGAGGGTGAGCAGCAGCGCCGGCGGCATCCGGTCGGCGGCGGTGAGGCCGGTCAGCAGCACGCCGACGGCGGCCAGGAAGCACTGCACGCCGATCAGCAGCCGGCGGCGGTCGAGGGTGTCCGCCAACGCGCCGGCGGGCAGGGCGAGCAGCAGCACGGGCAGCATGCTGGCGGTCTGCACCAGCGACACCAGGGTCGAGGCGTTGGCCTCGTCGACGAGCAGCCACTGGGCGCCGACGGTCTGCATCCAGGTGCCCACGTTGCTGGCCAGCACCGCCAGCCAGAGGCTGCGGAACGCGGCGAGCCGCAGCGGGGCCCAGGCGGACGCGGCGGAGTCGGCGGGCGGGGTCGCGGGGGTGCTCACCGGCCGGAACGTACCCCGACCTGCCCGGTCCAGTCCGGCGAACCGGTCCCGCAACGCGGGCGGGCCGCCGGGATCACCCGGCGGCCCGCTGCGGTGCGATCGATCAGAAGACGCTGACGCCGTAGCGGCTCAGCGCCTCGGTGACCGGCTGGAAGAAGGTCGTGCCACCGCTGCTGCAGTTGCCGCTGCCGCCGGAGGTCAGGCCCAGGGCGGTGGAGCCGCTGAACAGCGAGCCGCCGCTGTCGCCCGGCTCGGCGCAGACGTTGGTGCGGATCAGGCCGTAGACCGAGCCCTCGGCGTAGTTCACCGTGGCGTTGGTGGCGGTCACCGAGCCGCCGCGCAGGCCGGTGGTGCTGCCGGAGCGCTGGACCGACTGGCCGACGAAGGCGTTGCCGGCGGCGGTGATGTCACGGTAGGTGCCGTTGTAGAGGTAGACGTTGCCGGCCGCGTTGGCGGAGTTGTTGTGCCGCACGATGCCGTAGTCGTTGCCCGGGAAGCTGGTGCCGGTGCGGGTGCCCAGCAGGTTGGTCTGGGCGGAGTTGCTGTACCAGTAGGCGGAGATGTTGGTGCAGTGCCCGGCGGTCAGGAAGTAGTAGGTGGTGCCGCTGCGCACGTTGAAGCCGAGGGAGCAGCGACCGCCGCCACCGGCGTAGATGGCCTGGCCGCCGGAGATCCGGGTGCTGAGCACGCCGGCCTCGGCCTCGATCCGGACCGCGCCGTTCATCCGCGCGGCGGCGGCCTTGACGCGCTCCAGCTTGGCGCCGGTCACGGTGCTGTCAACGGAGACGACGACCTGGTTGGTGGCCGGGTCCGTCCACCACGCGGTGCCGGGGATCTTGGCGGAGCGGTCCAGCTCCGCGGTGGCCCGGGCCAGCTCGCTGGCGCCACGCTTGACGACCTTCGGGATGGCGCCGGCGGCGCTGACCTGCCGGGCGGCGAGCGCGTCGGTCACGGTGACGACCATCTTGCCGCTGGCGTCGGCGTACGTGCCGGCGGACCGGTCGCCGAGGCGCTCGGCCAGGCTGGCGGCGGCGTCGGGCGAAGCGAGCGAGGGGGCGGCCTGGGCGGGCGCGCCGATCAGCGAGCCGGCAACCATGGCGCCGGCCGCGGCGACGACGGCGGCGCGACGGAGCGAGGACCTCGTGGGTCGCATGTAACAACCTCCAGGGAGGGGGTGACGGGCCCGCGTCGGGGTGACCCGGGCCGGGAGCAGCCCTGCCGATCTGGGGGTACCGGCTGAGCTCACTGAAGTATTCACATACTTGAGTTCGTATGCAAGACCCGACTTTGTCCTTTTCGCCCCGACTGCGGGGGTCACCTGCCGGAAACATTGTGGACACTGACGAGCGTCTATACGCTCAGTCCACCGTCCCACCATTCGGCACCCGCGATCCGGAGGCCACCATGAAGTCCGTCCGACGGCTGCTCGCCCCTCTCGCCGCCCTCACCGCCCTCGTCCTGCTGGCCGGCACCCCGGCCGCCGCCGACCCCGGTCCGCCCCCGAACTCGATGGCCAGCCTCGGTGACTCGATCACCCGCGGCTTCAACGCCTGCGGCTGGTACAGCGACTGCACCTCCCGGTCCTTCAGCACCGGCGGCGACTCCGCCGTCAACAGCCAGTACCTGCGCATCCGCGCGACCAACGCGGCCATCAACGGCCGCAACCACAACGACGCCCGCACGGGCGCGAAGTCCGCCGACATGTACGGCCAGGCCGGGACCGCCGTCAGCCAGGGCGTCGACTACGTCACCATGCTGATCGGCGCCAACGACGCCTGCACCGACACGGAGGCGGGGATGACCCCGGTGACCACCTACCGGGCCAACATCGACGCCGCGCTCAACCGCCTCAAGGCCGGGCTGCCCACCGCCCGGGTGCAGGTGATCAGCGTGCCGGACATCCACCGGCTCTGGTTCGTCGGCAAGGACAGCGGCAGCGCCCGCAGCGCCTGGTCGCTGTTCGGCATCTGCCAGTCGATGCTGGCCAACCCGACCTCCACCGCCCAGGCGGACGTGGACCGGCGCAACCGGGTACGCCAGCGGGTGGTCGACTACAACGCGCAGCTCGCCCAGGCCTGCGCCGCGTACGGCCCGAACTGCGACTTCGACGACAACGCCGTGTTCGGCTACCCGTTCACCCTCGGCCAGCTCTCCACCTGGGACTACTTCCACCCGAACACCTCCGGGCAGCAGGTCCTGGCGAGCGTCTCGTACGCCGCCGGATTCGGCTGGTAGCCGGCCGGACCGACGCGCGGACGGCGACCACCGTCCGCGCGTCGCGGCGGCGGCCCGGGGCAGGCCGACCTGCTGGGGCGCTACCCGGCGCGGCGGCGCGCCCCGGGCCCCGGCCGCGGCACCACGTCGCGCGGCCGGGCGACCGCGTGCCCGCGCGCGCTGCGCCGG